>JBFYQI010000459.1:0-2751 GCA_041302875.1 Ignavibacteria bacterium | reverse complement strand
GCAAACGAGAGGTGCAGCTCAGGCATGAGCGGCTATCGGACAAAGACCATCGTGCGACTGAGTGAGGATGCGGGAGTGATCAATCGATAGACATAGACACCGGACGCAACCGGCGTTCCGTCCGATGTGCGACCGTCCCACCGCAGGGTGAGCCGCCCGGGCGCACTCGTGCCGTTGAACAGCGTTCGAACATGCCTTCCAAGGAGATCATACACATCGACCGTTGCATGTCCGGCGACTGGAACGTCCGCCAGGATGACGGTCCCGGCATTGAAGGGATTCGGATAATTCTGATACAGAACAACGCTTGTCGGAATCGACGGTCCATCCCCTCCCGAGAGACTGTCGAGGTCAAGAAGGCTGTCGGGGGCATTGAACGGCAAGCGCTGCGATCGCCCGTTGTTGTCGGCGAAAGTGATATATCCTGTCACACGGCTGTCTGTTGGAACGACGACCGATCCAATATACTCATACGGCTGTCCGCCCGTCTGAAGCGTGATGGTGCTAAATGCGGCTCCACCACTCACGTTATAGACGAACCTCACAGAATCGGCGGGAACCGACGAGGTCGACCGGATCATCACGCGGATATCGTACCCACCCGCGGTACGTTCAACCTCGGGACGATTGCTGACAACCGGTCCGTGATACATGGCCGCCCGCAACGCGTCAAGGCGGCCATGACCATAGTAGTTGTTCGGATAGGAGGCCGTTTGCCAGGTCCCGTTGTCCACAGGGCGTCCGGTTTGGAGGATGGCTTCCCGCACTTGCATCGGCGTGAGTTGAGGGTGCGCAGACAATACCAACGCGGCAGCGCCTGCCGTGAGCGGGGTCGCAAGCGAGGTTCCATTCGCAAAGCCATAACTTGTCGCTGTACTCGTGCCAGCCCAATAGACTCCCAATCCCTGCGCAACAATGTCCGGCTTGATGCGCCCGTCTGCGGTCGGACCCGTACCGCTGAACGCCGCAAGTTCCCCATCCGACGATGTGGCTCCCACGCCCAAGATACTGTCTGCATCAGCGGGGGAGATGAGTGTTTTTTCGAGGTGAACGATCTGGCTTATCACAGTATCCAACACCATCGCTCCCTCGTTCCCCATCGCGGTTACCAGCAGAATTCCCTTGCGTGCCGCAACTGCTGCCGCGCGAGCGACGATCGTATTGCGTCCATTGAGTGAATCGAATGGATAGCTGTATGTGACCGCGTCGAAATCCCGATAACCGAGCGATGTCGAAACGACATCAGCACCGTTTCGCTCCAGCCATTCCAGACCCTCAACGTATAGATCTTCCTCGATGTGCGTTTCGGAGCCGATGATCTCGGTCTTGCCGAGCAGAAACCTCGCTCTTGGTGCAGCGCCGATCAGCTTGCCGGGTTTGTACCCACCAAGGACCGCGAGACAGCCCGCACCATGACTTCCCTGCGATGCGGCTTCACCGCTGGAGTAGGATGTATTCGTATCGCGTTGAATGAAATCGTACTCAGCAACAACGTCGATCGGTGCCAGCGCCTCGTGCGTGAAATGATTCGTGTATCCGTCATCAAGCATTCCCACCAGCACTCCTTCACCAACCACACCGAGATTGTGCAACTCGACGGCATTGATATTCACGATCTGCGTCAGCGATGTTCCATACTCGAATCGATTTGCGGCACTCGAACGAAGAAGCGGCACTGCCGGGGGATCCAACGCTTCGACCGGTTTTCTGGTGTAGCGCGCTACCGGGATGGTCTGTGCAACGATCGGAAGCTGGCGGAGGAATGCGATCTGCGCAGGACTTGCTTCGACGGAAACAGCGTTGAGCCAACGGGAAACGGAACGGATGCGCGCTCCCGTGGAGCGAATAATGTCGAGGGTGGATTCGGAGACGGGGAAATCGTTCGCTTGGACGAGCTGACCAGAGGAAAGAACCTTTGCACGACGACGCAGTGCTCGCTCGCTGATGCCGGCCCGTGTCGCGGACCGCGGCTGATCATTCGACTCCACGATGGAACGATCGCGAAGTTCGATCCAGTGACGCTCCTGTGCGAAGGCCGAGGCAACCACGCCGCAACCCAGCATCACAAATCCTATGACGAGCGAACGCTTCATTCTCCGACTCGTTTACCTGCGATTGATCAGGACATCCCTTTGAGAACGGAATGGACAACGTCGATCGCCGCCACTCCTTCTGCTTCCGCGTTAAAGCTGGTCACGAGCCTGTGTCGCAAGACGGGGCCTGCCATTGCAATGACATCGGCTATGTCGGCGCTCGTGCGTCCCTGCAGCACTGCGCGCGCTTTGGCGCCGAGGATAAGATACTGCGAAGCACGCGGGCCCGCACCCCACCGGATCCATTTCTTCACATCGGGCGTTGCGTCGGGGCCGTTCGGGCGCGTCCGGTTCGCAAGACGAACCGCGTACTCGATGACGTTGTCCGCGACGGGAACGCGACGGACCAATTCCTGGAATCCGAGGATATCCTCGCCGTCGAGCACGCGCGCTGCGTGTGCCGCATACTGACTCGTGGTCGTCCGGACGATCTGCACCTCTTCGCTGAATGAAGGATACTCCAGCCACAAATTGAACATGAACCGGTCGAGCTGTGCTTCGGGCAGCGGATATGTTCCCTCCTGCTCGATCGGATTTTGCGTCGCAAGCACGAAGAACGGTTCGTCCAGCGGATACGTTTCTCCCGCCGCGGTCACATGGTGTTCCTGCATCGCTTCGAGCAATGCGGCCTGCGTCTTCGGCGGCGTCCGGTTGATCT
>JBFYQI010000454.1:0-2768 GCA_041302875.1 Ignavibacteria bacterium | reverse complement strand
TCGACCGATCTGATATCTGCGCGACATCCGAAGAACAGCCGCGTAATCCTCTCCGTAACTCGTGTTCGGGAATCCGAATTCGCGAAGGACCAGGGTACGGACCGCACGCGGGGCACCGAGGCCGTTGATGCGCAGGGCATTATTGCGCCCGTTCTCGGGCGTCCACTCCTTGTGATCGATGAGTCCCGGTGGGATCTCGCGGAGATTCATGTCCACCAGCTTGTACGACCCGATCACGGTCGCGTATTCGCCTTCACGAAACGTGTTCACGATGCGCTGGAGGGTGTCGGTGCCGCTATAGATGTCGTCGGAGTCGAGCTGCACGAGGAATCGCCCGCAATGGGGAGAGTAGAGGCCTTCATTCCAGCATCCTCCGATGCCGAGATCCTTCCGTGCGGGGGTGAGATGCTTCACTTGCGGATTCTTCGCGGCGAGATCGGACAAGATCTCGGTCGTCCGATCGGTGGAATGGTTGTCGACGATGAGACAATTGAACGGGAAATCGGTCTTTTGCTGAAGGATGCTCCGCACCGCGTCGGTGATCGTATGCTCGCGATTCCGGACAGGGATGAAGACGCTGGCTTCGACGGGATAGACGGTCTGATCGGCCGGAATGGGTTCGAACGTCGGGACGAGATACGCCCCGATGTTCTTCAGATGTTGGGTGGCAACCTGTTCCATCTCCCTCTGATACGCCACATTCCGAGGATCGACATAGTCGAACAGCTTCTCGCCCGTCTTGCGGAGGTCCAGTTCCACCTTTGTATAGAGATACTCCTGCAGGTGGAAGAGCTTATGATCGATCGAGACCTTCAGCCGGACGTCGTAGTATCCCGCGTGCGCGCAGGGAGGGACTGCGCCATACTTCTTGTGCGCGAAGTTCAACGCAGCCGTGGAATACAACATCCATGAACCGAAATCGAATCCGTCGCGAATGCTCCCAAACTGGTAGTCGTTCACCGGATGTTCAGACCGCTGTCCCCCCTTGATCTCCCAGTAGTCTGCGTACACCATGCCTGCACCCGTTTCTTCCGCGACGCTGAGCAACCGCGCCAGCGACCGCGCATCGAATTCGAGTTGCTCGGGCGTGTTGACAAAGAGAACAAAGTCGTTCGTGTTCTTCTGGATCACCGCATTCATGGCAACATCCCCGCGTGGCGTGGGAGCAATGATCGCCTCCGTCTTCGCGATGTCCCCATTGAAGCTGCCATCGTGAATGACAATGATGGATTGAACAAGCGGTGAATCGACAAACGGTTGAATGGCGGGACGGAATTGAGGCTGGTCAGAATAGGGAAGCACGACGGTGATGGAACTCATGCGACGATCTCCAAGGCAGAAATGTATTCGGAGGATTGAAGGCGACTTAAGACTGCAGGCGCGCGGCGGCCATCAGTGCCGCTCCCACAACGGGCGAAGCTTCGGCCTGCCGCACGCGAATCAACGGATGGCGCCGACGGATCGTCGAGCGGACCTTCCGGGAGTAGATATTCTCATTGGTGAGGAGGCTGCCAACGAACGCGAGCGGACGGGTCACTCTTCGACGCGTTCCCTGGTTCATCCGGGCAAGGCAGGCTCCGATGACTTCGACAATGTCGTTGCAGGCGTTGTCGAGGATACGGCGTGCAACGGCATCTCCGGCATCGGCCGCCTTCAGGACGAGGGGCGCAACGGACGCGACATCGAATTGTTGACGATAGAGGGCGTTGATAATGGCTTCCTGGGTACCAAGATCGAACGAGGAAGCGAACAGGCGGGCAAGCTTCGTCTTCTTCCCCCGTCCGTCCATCATCCGAGCCACCTCCCGAAATGCGCCAGCACCGATGGCGTATCCGCTCCCTTCGTCGCCGATCAACCGACCCCATCCGCCGGCTCGATGGACGGTTCCCTTCTCGTCCTTCCCGAACACGATGGAACCCGTCCCGGCGATCGTGATGATCCCCGGGTGTCCGCCGAATGCCCCCTCCAGCGCGATGCGGGCATCGCTCTCGACCGCGATGTCACGAAGGGAGAGCCCACGTTCGCCAGCGAGCCGGTTCAATCCTTCGACCATGCGTTCCTGGTCGTGCGGTCTGCCGGCACCGGTGAGCCCTGCAACAACGGAACCGATTTCCTCCGGTTTGCATCCAATCGAGTGGCAGCATGTTGCCACGAGGTCGAGTATGGTCGATGCTGCCTTCTCAACGCCGATGACCTGGAAATTGGAGGGTCCCCCTTGGGCCTCGGCCATGATCGCACCGTTCGGCGTGCAGAGGACGGCCGTTGTCTTGGTCCCGCCTCCATCAAGGCCGATTATATAGAGTGGAGTACCCATAAGCGCGAAAATATTGCGGGAAATTCGTAGAAAAGCAAGAAACCAATTTATTCCTTATGTTTGTTCAATAGAATGGCAGTTCACATCAGTTTTTCTTTGAAAGGATCTTTCATGCAGCGTGTTCTCGCATTCGTTGTTCTCCTCCTGCTCTTCGGATACACCGTCACTTCGGCTCAGTCCGCAAAGAAGGCCCCGACGTTTTCGCTGAAAGCAGCGGACGGAACCGTCGTCGACCTCGCCAAGCTGAAGGGGAAGGTCGTGATGGTGAATTTCTGGGCGACCTGGTGCCCCCCCTGCCGGGCTGAGATCCCGGATTTCATGAAGGTCTATGATGAATACAAAAGCAAGGGACTCGAGATCATCGGCGTTTCCCTCGATCAAGACGGCTGGGATGATGTTCGCCCCTTCCTGAAGAAGAATCCGATCAACTATCCGATCGTCATCGGCGACGGGA
>JBFYQI010000451.1:0-2680 GCA_041302875.1 Ignavibacteria bacterium | reverse complement strand
GAGCAACATCGCGTGATTGGCGTGCAGATCGGGATGCTGGGGGAAGAGAACCCCAAGCCGGTCGAATTCCGCTAGCACGATCTGAAGATCGCTCCGTTTTCCAATGGTGCGGAAAAATCCCTCCAACGGTTCGGACGAATCTCGGTTCCGTTCAAGCACGAGGACGAACAACGCCCCCGCCCGCGCTGCATCACCGAGCGCTTCGTAGCAGTTCGCCATGTGGAAGAAGACCTTCCACTCCTCGATCAGCACATCGTTCGCCGATTGTATTCCCTTCTGCTGCACCGAGAGAATCTCTTCGAATACCCCGAGTGCGTCCGCGTAGCGCCCGGAGCCTTTCAATCCCACGCCAAGGAACCATCGTGCGAGCGCCTGGTGCTCATCTTGCTTCAATGACTCTCGTGCGTGGGTCACGCCGTCGTTCCAACGGTTCTGGCGAAGCGCGATCCCCGCGAGCAATGCGTGCACGGATGCGCGAATGCTTTTCGTGAGTTGGTGCGTGAGCGCTTCTTCCAGTTCAGCGCGCGCTTCATCATACTGGCCAAGCACGTCGAGAGAATTCCCCACCTGAAAGCGAACGTATCCATTCCTCGGATCCTCAGCAAGCTGGGCCCGCAGGAGTGCAAGATTGCGCTCCGCCTTCTCCTGCACGATCTCCACCGTTTGTGCATATCCCAGATGTTCGATGACGACCGACGAAGGCCTGACCGGCATCCGGAGACGTTCGATCGACGGACCGATTTGCTCGTGGACTTTCCCCTCGAACCGGATCTGCGGATGATTGCGGAACAGCCGCGGATAGCCCATACGCCGCTGGACAGCGCCATCCCGCAGTTTCTGAGCGCTCTCGACCCAGAGGACGAACCCTCCTGCCATTCGATCGTCCAGCAGCTTTCGCACTTCGTTTCGCGACGATTCCACCAGCCGTTCGTCCGCATCCAGATAGAGGATCCATTCCCCTTGCGCCTGTTGCAGCGCATGATTGCGGGCAGCGGAAAAATCGCCGATCCATTCAAACGAGAAGACCCGTGCGCCAAACCGTTCTGCGATGGTCCGCGTCGCATCGGTCGAGCCGGTATCGACCACGACCAGCTCATCCACGACGTCGCGGACGCTTTCGAGGCATCCTGCGAGGAACCGTTCCTCGTTCTTGACGATCATGCAGAGGGAGAGCTTCATGCTTCGTTCGCCGTTTGCAACAGGGCTTCAAGTTCCCGGGATTCTGCAGCCACGCCCGGATCACGCGGTGCGATCTGGCGAGCCGCCTCAAGCATTGTTGCCGACGCATCCGTCATTCCGGCGAGACGGAACACCTTCACCAACCCAAGACATGCCCGGACCGAGGTGGGAGTCAAGCGCAATTCGCTCTCGAAATACTCCTTCGCCGCCTCGAGATTCTCCTGCATCAGAGCGACGTTCCCCGCGAGTGTCAGCACGTCGGGGAAATCGACCCCATACCCGCGACGATCGCTGTGATGGTAGGCGTCGATCGCCGCTTCCAATTCCTCCGCTGCCAGATCCAATTCCTGTCCCTCAAGCAGCACAGTTGCCCGCTCGAAATGCCGGATGAAATCATCCTTGTCATTGGAAACCCGGATACTCCTCCGCTTGAAGGACGCACCCTTCAGCCAAATGCCGTCGGGCGTGTTCCCCCATTTCGCCTCAAACCGAGCACGATTCTCCTGAAGCCGATCGGCATACGCCTGGTCGCCATTCGCTCTGAAGCTCTTCGAGCCGAAGTGATGGATGAACACATCTGCGGCAACGACCGTATTGAATCCCGCAAGCTGTGCACGCAGGCAGAAGTCGTCGTCCTCGTAGTTTCCCGGAGCGAACCGCTCGTCCAATCCCCCGATCGCATCAAGCACGCTGCGCTTGATCAGCGTGCAGAGGAATGCCACGCGCGGGAACTCCAGCAGCTTCCCCTTCCGCTCTCCCCGCTTCTGCGCCGCATAGCGATGCATGCCCGGAATATCCGAGTACGCCGCCTCCTTGTCGATCTGAATGCCGCTGACCGCATTGCTCACAGGACCGATGATCCCGGTCTGCGCTTTCGACTCCGCCACTTCCAGCATGCGACTCAGCCAGCCTTCCGTGACGATGGTGTCGTTGTTGAGGATCAGAACGTACTCGCCGAGAGCAACGCGCATCCCCTGGTTCACGGCACCGGGGAATCCGACGTTCTCGTCGTTGCGGATGACGCGGACTTCGGGGAACTCGCGCAATCCCCTTGCGGTTTTGTCCGTGGATGCATTGTCGACGACGATCACTTCATGATTCACCGTCGTGTGTGCGCGGATGCTCTCCAGACATTGACGCGTGAACTCCCATTGATTGAACACCGGGATGACGATGCTGACCACGGGAGGCGTGCCGAACGCCGTCGCGCGACGACTGTTGCAGGTATCCCTTGATTCAAATGTCGCCAAATACTCGATGCGTCTTCTCGTCGACGCGCTCGAATACTGCTTGGCGATCAGTTGTGCACCTGCTTCAGAAAAGCGCTCCCACGTTTCCTTTGACCGGTAGAGGTCGACCGTCATCCGCGCAAAATCCTTCGGTGCATCGCAAACGTATGCGTGCTGATCATGTACGATCCCCATTCCCTCAGCCGCAACCGGAGTCAATACCATCGGAAGGCCCTTGGCCATCGCTTCCCCCACCTTTCCCTTCACGCCCG
>JBFYQI010000490.1:0-4567 GCA_041302875.1 Ignavibacteria bacterium | reverse complement strand
TTCCTTACAATGGACTTCACAGGACAAACACCCAATGCATTTTGCGCTATCATGGAAGAGATAAAATTCACTCATGGCTTTCTCCTCTTTTCCTCTAGAGTCATTCGCTTCAAGAAGCCGGTCTCACTTTGACAAAGGTGTCGTGAAGTCCGGGGCTCCCGCCGATCATGTCCGTCACATTGCCCTGAAGGACCGCGTGCCACAACGATAGGCGGTGCCAAGGAAACTGCTGAACGGCAGTTTCAACTTACGTTCACGCTCAGCGATGTATTTCCCCATCTTGAAATGGAACTCCGCTGTGCTCATTTCCTTCTGAAATTCGGGGGCCTGTATCACCGTGCGGAAGAAATCGTCGGTGTCGAGCAGAACCTCGTAGTCAAAGAGAATGTCATAAATGCGGATTACAGCTTCCTTTCGAAGGAGCCGGTCATCAATGAACGGCGAGCCGCGGTGGAGCGAATGGCCGATGGCGAAATGCGTGTCGTGATAGAGATTTGCCCCGGTGCTCACGATCCAGTCAACGAAACCCGCCTTCATCAGAGGGACGATGCATGATCCGCCTAGTCCTGCGGGAGTAAGAGCCCCGGTGAGGCTCATCCCGATGGTGACATTCGGATTCAGCATTTTCTCAGCAAATAGTTGAGCTGCTTCGCGAAGACGAGCGGCATTGTACGCTTGAAAATGCTGCTCGAGCAACTCGACGACACCAATGTTCTTCTTAATGGGTCGCGGATCGATCTTCTTTCCACTGAGATATTTGCTCATTCGGCGCACTTCGCACCCTGCTCGT
Source organism: Ignavibacteria bacterium (assembly GCA_041302875.1). Lineage (GTDB taxonomy): Bacteria > Bacteroidota > Ignavibacteria > UBA10030 > UBA10030 > JAKAJH01. The sequence continues at coordinate 3,777 of JBFYQI010000490.1, read as the reverse complement.
TGTCAATTCGTTCAGGTGTAAAGCGATACAGGGGAAATATAAAGAAAAAGATGAAGAAGCAAAACAGAATTTGCGAAAATCGAATGAAATGGGGGATTGAGGGTGGTCAGAGAGAAGAATGGCGCAAACGGAGTGAATTCGACAGAACGCTGACCGAACTGAAGGCCATCGCCCCAGCAGCCAGCATGGGATTTAGGAGTGAAAATGCCGCCAACGGAATACCCACAGAATTGTAGAAAAACGCCCAAAATAGGTTCTGTTTGATCGTTCTGATCGTTTTCCGCGATAGCTTGAACGCCAGCAGGACATGTTCAAGATCTGATTTCATCAATGTGATGTCTGCCGCCTCCATCGCGATATCCGAGCCCGAACCCATTGCGATGCTAATGTCGGCGACCGCAAGGGCCGGGGCATCATTGACGCCATCTCCGACCATGGCGACCAATCCCTCCTTCTTCTGAAGGCGTTTCACTTCATCCGCCTTGCGGTCTGGGAACACTCCGGCAACCACGTTGGAGATTCCGACCTCTTTAGCGATCGCGTTTGCAGTCACAGCATTGTCGCCAGTAAGCAAGCACGTCTCAATTCCGAGGCGATGAAGGGAGGCGACGACCTCGCGGGATTCGGGACGCAGTGTATCCGCGAGCGAAATGAAACCCTTCCAAACGCCTTCAACACCGATCGCAACAACAGATCTCCCGTGGCGCGCGAGACTCTCCCCCAGTTTGCGGGCTTCTTCGGGAGCCGTTGGATCGGCAAGCATTTGCCGAAGGTTCCCCACAAACACGGATTTCCCCTCGACTCGGGCTCGAACTCCCGCACCCGGTAATTCCTCGAACGAATCCGGCGAGGCGAGCTCAAGACCAATAGCTTCCGCGTGCCGGACGATCGCCTGAGCGAGCGGATGCTCTGATCGGCTCTCGGCCGACGCTGCAAGGCGCAGGAGTTGTTCGGGGGAGAACGCTCCGAGAGGTGAAACATGCTCGACAGAGGGCTTCCCTTTGGTTAGCGTCCCGGTTTTATCGAAGACCACCGTACGCACGCGATGCATGCGCTCAAGACTTTCAGCGTTTCGAATCAGGATACCCATCGAAGCACCGCGGCCGGTCCCGACCATGACAGCGGCAGGTGTGGCCAGTCCCATCGCACAGGGACAGGCGATCACAAGGACGGCGATGAAGTTCATCAGCGCCAGGGACAGTCCTTGTTGGGAGAAGAATGCCCAGCCGAGAAATGTGACCAGTGCGATGCTAATTACGACGGGGACAAAGACGCCGGCGATCTTGTCTGCGACACGCTGGATCGCCGTTTTGGATCCCTGCGCCTGCTCGACCAACGCGATGATCCGTGACATGACAGTCTGTGTTCCCACCGCCGTCGCGCGGATCTCAAGCGTCCCGTGTTGATTCACCGTGCCGCCGGTTACGGCATCGCCGCTCGTCTTTTCGACGGGAAGGCTCTCGCCGGTGACCGCTGATTCATCAACGGTGCTTTGTCCCCCAAGCACGACGCCATCCACCGGCAACCGCTCGCCGGAACGAATGAGGACGATCTCGCCGGGATGCAGTTCCGCGATAGGGACATCGACTTCTTGACCGTTTCGCCGTACGCGCGCGTGATCCGGCTGAAGCGCAACGAGAAGCCGGATCGCATCCGCCGTGCGACGTTTTGCACGGGCTTCCAGAAGCTTTCCCATCAGAACCAGCGTGATGATCGTCGCAGCCGTATCGAAGTACACATGCGGCGGTGAGACCTCGGAGGGAGTCCACTCAGGAAAGAGCGAGGCAAACGCACTGTACAGAAACGCCGAACCGGTGCCGATCGTGATCAGCGTGTTCATGTCCGACGAACCATGCCGGGCGAGCTTCCACGCGGGGATGAAGAATCGCCTTCCCGCAATGAGCATCACCGGTGATGTAAGGATAAGGAGAATGCGGTTCATCTGGAGTTCAGACACCGGCAAGGCATCCCGCACGGCGGTGAACATGTATGCCATGCTGAGCGACATAACGGGAAGTGTAAAGACCAACGCGACGAGGAAGAATCGCTTCAATTCCCGTTCCGCTTTCTGCTGAAGCGAATCGCCCGTATCGACAGGGGCCGTCGCACTTGTTCGCACACCTGAACCCTGCGGAACGAGGTCTGTACGGAGTTTGTAGCCGGCATCGTCGACCGCAGAGGCAAGCGCAGGAAGGTCGGTGGCGGCGGAATCGTACGTGAGCACGACCTTCTCCGTCGCAAGGTTCACGGAAACCGAGGAGACTCCGGAAACGCCGGCGAGCGTACGTTCCACGCGGCCGACACAGGCGGCGCACGTCATTCCTTCAACGGGAATCGCCAGGGTTTGTATCTGCGGCGAGATGTTCACTGGATGGACGTCAGTTGATAACCGGCCTTCTCGATGACTGCGGCGAGAGCGTCGCGTGAGACCATTGATTCATCCATCCGGATCCTGGCGGAGCCGATCTGGACGTCTTCGACCTGAACGCCGGTCATCGCAGACAAGGCCTTCTTCACATGCATGACGCAATGATTGCAGGACATGCCAGATACAGCGAGAATGAGGGTTTTGGGAGAGGACATGGGAGAGAAGGAGTTCTATGGGTGAATGATGATCTTTGATTTACAAATGGGTGATTTGGGCTCTAGGCTCAGTTCGACAACACACTTCCTCCGTTCACGCTGACGATGGAGCCGATCATATGGTTCGAGAAATCCGATGCAAGGAAGAGGACGGCCCCGGCGATCTCTTCCGGGTTTGCGGCGCGGCCGGCCGGGATGATCTTGCTGATCTGAGGTCCTTCCACCGGGTCATGGATGGCTTCCGCGCTCATCTCCGTATCGACCCATCCCGGCGCCACGCAATTGACGACGATCTTGTGCGGCGCGAGCTCCGGTCCGATCGATTTTGTGAACGCGATCATCGCACCCTTGGATGCCGCATAGTGCGAATGAAACGGTTCGCCGCGCTGACCCGCAGTGCTCGCAATGTTGATGATCTTTCCTGAGCCCTGCTTCTTCATCACAGGTACAACAGCATTCGAGAAAAGAAATGTTCCCTTCAGGTTCACGTCGAGCGTCTCATCCCACTGGCGCTCGGTCATCGTTCCGATGGCGCCGTACTTCCAAATGCCGGCGTTGTTCACCAGCACATCGATGCGCCCAAAGGCCCGGACGGTCTGACGGACCGCGGTCACCACCTGTCGTCCCACCGCGACATTGCATTTGATCGTGATGCAGCGCCGTCCGATCCGCTCCACAGTGCGCCGCACCTCGTTTGCAGCGCGTGCATTGGCCACATAGGTAAGCGAGATGTCGGCCCCTGCTTTCGCCAGCAGTTCCGCACAAGCGGCGCCGATCCCGCGTGAACCGCCCGTGATCAGAACGACCTTGCCGTCCAGTTGGATCATGCCTTCTCCCTCCTCGTTGATCTTGCATAATAGGGGTTTTTCGTCGAAAACGCCCATCCCCATAAATAGGGAATTGAACTTGCAGGACTCTTCTCCTACTTTGAGATCGTTGGAAACTCATTGAGAACAAAGAACTGACAGCCTTGACACAAAGCCTCGTAGCCTTGGAGAGTGTTCCCAAGGGAAAGCGCGTACATATCGTCGAGATCCCTGAAGGCAGAAGCCGGATGCAGCTTGTTCGTCTTGGAATCCTGAACGGCGAATTCGTCAAGTGTGTCGAGCGGCTTCCGGGCGGAACCATCGTGATCGAGAAGAATCATCGGGAGATCGCTCTCGGGGCGCCGCTCGCACGGAAGATCATGGTCAC
>JBFYQI010000445.1:0-3690 GCA_041302875.1 Ignavibacteria bacterium | reverse complement strand
TTCGTGTCTCAGGACCAGACCATTGGCAGCAGCCGGCGCGGCGGATTGCCGGTCCAGTTCGTCATTCAGGCCCCCAACTTCGACAAACTGAAGGAAGTACTTCCGAGGTTCCTCGCCGAGGCGGAACAAGATCCGACGTTCCAGGTCGTCGATGTGAACCTGAAGTTCAACAAGCCGGAACTCCGCGTCGATATTCACCGTGAGCGTGCTCGGGTGCTGGGCCTCTCCGTGCTCGACATCGCGCAGACATTGCAGCTTGCATTCAGCGGACAGCGGTTTGGATTCTTCGTCCGAGACGGGAAACAATATCAAGTCATCGGCCAGTTTGCACGGGAGCACCGCGACAAGCCGCTGGACCTGAAATCGCTGTTTGTGCGAAACAACCGCGGCGAACTCATCCAGATGGACAACGTGGTCACGTTGACCGAGGAATCGAACCCGCCGCAGCGATATCGGTTCAATCGGTATCTCTCGGCGACCGTCTCGGCCGGACTCGCGCGCGGCAAGACGCTGGGCGAGGGAATCGAAGCGATGGAAGCCGTTGCACAGCGGGTGCTCGACGATTCGTTCAGCACCGCGTTGGACGGTCCATCCCGAGACTTTTCGGAGAGTTCTTCGAGCCTTCAATTCTCGTTCATGTTCGCCTTGGTACTCATCTATCTTGTGCTCGCGGCGCAGTTCGAGAGCTTCCGTGATCCCTTCACGATCCTCTTGACCGTTCCGCTCGCGCTCGCCGGAGCCGTCCTTTCCCTGTGGGTGTTTGGACAGACGCTGAACATTTTCAGTCAGATCGGTATCATCATGCTCATCGGTCTGGTGACAAAGAACGGGATCTTGATCGTTGAGTTCGCAAACCAACGGAAAGAGAACGGGTTCGCGACGATGGACGCAGTGAAGGACGCGGCGTCGCAGCGCTTTCGGCCCATTCTCATGACCAGTTTGTCAACGATCCTCGGCTCGCTCCCAATCGCGCTCGCGTTGGGAGAAGGGGCGGAAAGCAGAATGTCGATGGGTATCGCGGTGGTGGGGGGATTGTTCCTGGCAACGTTCCTGACGCTGTATGTCATTCCTGCGATCTATTCGTACGTCTCACGCGACTTGAGCGCACAAGAACAGACCTCTCACAAGGAAGCGTCCGCTCATTGACAGCACCGCTGCCGTCGAGATCACCGCGTCCAGGATTGCGGCAGTCGGAACCCGATGCGCTGACGTCCGACGATGACGACGAGCGAGTCGTCACGGACCTGTTGAACGACAGGTGGACGGTCGGATGCCTCGATGGCACGATCCGTGTACACGGTCATTCGGACCTGGCCGTCCGATCGTTCGATCAGCGCCTGCACGCTTCGCCGTTGCTGCTGCCATTGTTGTTGAAGCGGTGGAAGTTCTGATGTCAATCGCTGCTGCACTTCGATTGGTTGTCGCTGCGTCTGCTCCCGTGGTTCGCGCGTGATGGCCTTCGCCGCCACCTCTCCTTTCATTTTTGCCTCTCCCATCTTAGACGCCTGAAGCGCTTCGCTCGTCCGACCCGGTTCAGCGCCTTCCAGTTCCATCCCTTCGATCCAGATCGAACTCACCGGCGACGGCTGAGCGGCAGGTGCCGCGGCGATCTCAGTCCGTTCTGCTTCAACCGCATCGGCAACCACCCGTTCTTCTGCTCCCGTGCCTGCATCTGCCAGCGTGCGTTCCGGCATGTCCAGGGACGCGCCTCCTTCTTTCTTGTCCTGTGAGTCCTTTTTCAATCGCCGTGTCCCGACCCCCTTTTCGGCACGACGATATGACTCGGCATCGATCTCATTCCTCTTCCGCTCTTCGATCCCGATCGGTTGCGTTTCGGCAACAGATGTCACTTCTGATGGTGTTTCGAACACACCGCTCATCCAAGCGATACCCACCGCAATGAGCACTAACGCTGCAGCGCTGTAGGTTTCGATTGAAACACGACGCCGTCGGCCGCCGAGGCTGTTCTTGAGACGCATCTTCAACTCTGATCGGCCCAGTGCCTTCGCCGCGGCAGCGATGCGTCGTTCCGTGTCTACCGCATTCCGGCATTGGCTGCATCCAGCGAGATGCTCCTCCAACTTCTTCGTCTGCTCTCCGGAAAGCCGGCCGAGAACAAAGCGTCGGAGGAGTTCCTCGTCCGCTGTCCAATGATCCGATTCGTGTCCGGACATCGCCTTCATCCTTTCACCAACTGTTCCAGCGCCTTCTTGCACTGGTATTTTTTTGATTTCGCCGTGTCGGCGTTTGCGAATCCAAGACGGTCGGCGACCTCTTGCATCGTACACTCCTCATAGTAATAGAGCAGCAACACGCTGCGACACGGTTCGCCCAAACGGTCGAGCGCATCTCGCAACATCGTGACTGATTCCGACTCGATCAGTTCCTCCAGAGGAGACGGATCGTCGCTCGTGGCCATGTTGGGATCGATATCGGATGGACGCTCGCGTTTCTTCCGCGCCAGGCGCCGGAGCCACAGATTCTGTGCGATGCCGTACAGAAACGTGGTGATCTTTGCCTGGGGCTCGACCGTGCCGGCGCGTACCCGCTCCCACAGGATCACGAGCGATTCCTGGATGATATCGTCCGCGTCATCGCGCGAGCCGCTATTCCGCTCGACAAATGCGCCGATCATCCTGCGGCCGCTGTGATACAGGTCAACGAGCGCCCCCTCATCACCGCGTCTGATCCGCTCCAGGATGTATTCGTCTGTGTTCAGCCGGATGAACGAAGCCGCCATTTACCTTTCCACGATGAATGACATCAACAGGCAGAAGGTGAACGACTGCAACGTACGAACTCGCAGTCCCGAATTCAAACCACAAATGGAGGAAATGTCATGAAACACCGAATTCGAGCCCTGTTGGCCCTGGCGGCCGTGCTGACATACTCATCCTGCATGCACGCGAACGTGCGTGGCGGCGATGACCCGAATATCCGATGCAGGCTCAATACACCATTGATCACCACCCAAGGCGGAACGGTGACCCTGCATTTCACCGTCACAACGCCGAGAGACCGGGACCATCAACGACGTCCGATGAATCTCGCGGTCGTCATTGATCGAAGCGGTTCGATGGCGGAAGAGAACAAGATGGAATACGCGAAGTCCGCACTCGCGATGCTGGTCAGGCAACTCGAACCTGAAGACATCCTGTCGATCGTCATGTATGACGACGTCGTCGAGGTGCTGCGTCCCGCGGGACGCGTCCGGAACCGCGAGCAGGTCCTCGCCCTTCTCGAGCAGATCTATCCGCGCGGATCGACCAACCTGGGTGCGGGGATGGCGGAAGGATTCCGTCAGGCATCGCGGGAGCGCCGTGCCGGAACCGTGAATCGTGTCGTACTCATCTCCGACGGGCTCGCCAACACGGGCATGACCGATCCGCGGGCGCTCGGCCGCATCGCCCGCCGTCATCGCGGCGAGTCGATCTCGCTCACTTCGATGGGAGTCGGCTTGTCGTACAACGAGAATCTGATGATGAATCTTGCGGAATCGGGCGGCGGGAACTATTACTTCATCGAACATCCGGAGCAGCTCGCTTCCATCTTCCGCGGCGAGTTCCAGATGTTGTCGCGGTTGTACGCCCACAACTCCGTCATCGAGCTGAAGCTTCATCCTTCCGCTCGCATGCGCGACATCATCGGTTCGTCGTATGAGAACAAAGGGCGCACGATCACCATTCCGCT
>JBFYQI010000435.1:0-4910 GCA_041302875.1 Ignavibacteria bacterium | reverse complement strand
GGCAAATCCCGCACGAAGATCCGTCAACGGGAGAAGGTCGGGTATTTGGAGGGAGGAAGCCAGATCCTGATGGATGCATTAGGCGATGAGATCCGCAAGCATGGCGGAACGATCACGCTCCACGCACAAGTCGATCGGTTGCTCTTCGACGGAGAGCGGTTGAAGGGTTTGGTCGTCAATGGCGCAGAGCGGACGTTCGACGCAGTGATCTCCACGGTGCCGCTCCCGGCGCTGTTGCGCCTCCTACCCGATTCGTACACGGAAGGATACTGGTCAAAGCTTCGGCGCATCGAATCCATTGGTGTGATGTGCGTGTTCCTCCGGACGCGCCGGCATCTCACGAAGTACTTCTGGACCAACATCAGCGATCCGGCGATTGACCTCGCCGGCATTGTCGAGTACACGAATCTCAATCCCCTGCCGCACCTGAAGGGAGACAGCATCATCTACCTCCCGCAATACCTCCCGTCCACCGCCGAGAAGTTCAAGCGCGCCGACGAGGAGATCATCCGCGAGTACATCGGATATCTCAAGCGGATCAACCCGGATTTCCGCGACGAGGATGTGAAGGAAGCGCGCGTGTTCCGCGACAAGTACGCACAGCCCATTTGTTCCGTTGGATTCACGCAGGATATCCCCGACATGCGCACGCCGTTGGAGGGATTCTTTCTGACGGATTCCTCGCAGCTCCATCCGGATGACCGGACGATCAGCAATAGCCTGGGTTTGGGTCAACGCGCAGCCGCTGAAGCGATCGAAATGCTTCAGGCCAAGTCACGACAATGATCGGACGTTCTCACCTCATGGGTATCTTGCAGAACCGGAAGACGGTGTGGGGAATCTTCCTCCTTGCGCTTGCCGTTCGGCTCACCCTGTTGTTCCTGTTGCATGACTCCTACTACACGAGCGGAATGGCGCAGGGAGAACTTGCGCGCAACATCGTGGAAGGACGCGGCTTCGTCGTCAACGCACCGTTCGCGGACTCACTGGGCGCTCTGATGACCGCGAGGCAAAGCCTCGTCGATGTCGAGGAGGCGCTCCTCGCGTTCACGCCGCAAGACACACCAGACAATCTTCACCCGTTCATTGCGTACATGATGCCGGGGCAAGGGATCCTGCTCGCCGCATCGTACACGATCACGGGACGCTACACCTACTTCCCCCTTCAGTTTCTCCAGGCGATCCTTGACGCGTGCGGAGTGTTCCTGCTTGTGGCCATCGGTTCGATGGCGTCCTCGCGGGAGATCGGCGTCATCGCTGCATTTCTGTTTGCGCTCTACATCCCCGAAGCCCGATTAGCCATCACCGCCACGCGCGATGCCTGGATGCCGATGATCTATCTGACCGCAGGATTCGCTGCGGTCCGGTATTGGACGCACACAAACTGGCGGAACGCACTGATGCTTGGCGGTGTCGTCGCGTTGGGAGTATACTTCCGTTCCGAGATCCTTCTTCTTCCCTTCTGGGTCGGATTGATTGCCTTCATCCTCGGGCGCAAGCTCAAGGTGATCGCGCCACATATGCTCGTCGCATTGCTCCCCATCGTGTTCCTCCTCCTCCCCTGGACCATCCGCAACTATGCGGTCTTCGGCAAGGTGATCCCGACGAATTCAGGGCTTTGGCTTGCGATGTGGCAATCGTTCGGCGAATACCCGAACGACTTCGGAGCAGTCAACAATGATGTCGTCACGCTGCGGCAGATACGGAATGCAGGACACACGGAGGGATTCGACACCCCGGAATACGATGCATTGTTCAAACCGAAGGTGATGGAGGTACTGCGGGAACAGCCGGTGTGGGCAGGATGGTCGATGGTCCGACGCGTCGCACGCATGCCGTTTCAGATGCATGCATGGGGAATTGCGGCGACGGATGACATTCACGACAGCGCATCACCGTACGCCACGGGCTCGGCCGACCTGGGGAACTACTTCTCACTCGTACTCCAAGACCCCGTACGGCTTGCGGTGCACGTTGTCACGCGGGGAATCAATCTGCTCTTGTTTCTTGCGGTCGGTTTTTGGTTTTGGAGGAACCGGAGTGAATCGTGGAAGCCCGCGCTCATCTTGTTCGCGGTGCCGCTGTACAATATTCTCGTCCATGCCGTGATCGGCGTTCACGCGCGGTACATCCTTCCGACCAATTCCTTCCATCTGCTCTACATCGCCGCGTTGATCGTTGGGACAGCCCTCGTTACGCGTTCGTCTCAGGCTCGCTGAGCACCGCTTTGATTGGTGCGTGTTGGTGAATGCGGTCCTTGGCGACAAGCGTCGTTGAATCCACGTTGAGATTCCGCTGCAGCAGGATGTCATGCCCAACACACAAGCCCATCATGATCACGAAGTCAACCCTGTGCGCCGTCAGTTGCTGTGCCTGCCCGACGGGATTGCACGCAACCGTCGAGATGGTACTCGTCCGGTTCAGTTCGTTCTGACGCATGCCTCCGACAGTGCATGAAACCGTTGACATCGGAACGCCGGCGCGGACGAACCGTTCCCGGACGAGCTTTGCTTCCCGCTCCATTCCGTAGCAGTAGGCGAGCCCGACATTGCGATAGCCCATCGTGCTCGAGAACTCGATGAGTTCATCCAACCGCGAGAGCGATCCGGCGCGTCCACCGTCCACGAGCGTTGCCGCAGCTTGTACGATCTTCTGGGTCTCGTCTGTGCCGTATTCGGCAATAAGGTCCGCCTGCTCGAATGATTCTGCTCCGCAACCTTTCGTCGTTCGGCAATGTTTGGGGGCGCATCGTACGCAATCCATCTGCTCGCTTTCTCATTCATCCAACATACGGTCATCGTGTCACACGTGAGATGCCGCTTCCTCCCCCGAGGATTCCTGCAGGAAAAGAAAAAACCCCGCCTTGTGAGCGGGGTTCGTGGTGCAACGTGTTCTTGTGTTTAGCGAGCGGCTGGGCCGTTCGACTCAAGCACTGTCACTCGGGCTGCGGCGAGTCCTTTCGGACCCTTCTCCACATCGAATTCGACCGTATCGCCTTCGTTGAGAGTCTTGTAGCCGTTCGAGTTGATGGCATTAAAATGGACAAAGACATCCTCGCCGCTCGCGCGCGCGATGAAGCCAAAGCCTTTTGCCGAGTTGAACCATTTGACTGTTCCTTTTTCCATGGAACACGTCCTTTCTTTTGATTAGATCGACCCGTCTCAACCGACGGGCAAGGTGTACGCCGAACGCTCCAGCTTCTTCTGTATGATGGCGTGGGACCTTAGGAAGGACTCAAACGATTCATCAGCAGGACATGGCCAGCGGAGTACTGTGAACTACCATGAATAAGATACGCATTCCTCGGTTCGAATCCTACGACCAAATGAATCTTCAACGAGATTCGTACGTCGAATCCGAGTCAAATTGGACTATTCCGCACTCGACGCGCGCTCACACGCTCATTTTGCTCCGTCGATGAGCGCAAGGATCTTCTTCGCGTTGATCCGCTTTACCCACGGCTCGATCTCCGCGAGGGGGCCCTGGAACTCAATGATCGCCGTAAGGATCGCGGAGCGTTTGGCTACTCCGTCGTCTGGAGATTTCAACCGCACTTCGGAAAGCTGCTTGGAGTTCTTCAGCGCAACCGGATCGAAGTAGACTCGAACATGTCCCTTTCCTGATCCGACCTCTTCTTCCGACTTCAAGGCGATCACGCCGGCTTGTTCAAGGACGACCGCATCGGGATCGATGGTTTCGCCGCTGAATTGATTAAGAGAGACCTGGAGACTGATCGGGTCCTTGTGCGCATCAGCCGCTTGAAGTTGCGTCTGTCCCATCTTCTGCTGCATTTCCTGGGCGATCTTCTGCATCGCCATGTAGTCTCCCTTTGCCTGCGCCTCCATCATCTTCTTCTTGTACTCTTTCTCCAACTGCTCGTTGGACTTCTCAGCCGCTTTCTCCGTCCCGTACGACCTTGAAGCAGAACCGTAGATCGGGTTGAATCTGCCGCTCGTGCGCGCCGGATATAGTTCCGTGGGGAGGTTGAAATCTTCATCTTCCTTCGCGTACCCTGCGGGTGCTTCGCCCACCGCATCGAACAGCGCAACCAACTTCTTCTTGAACGCGCTGACCTCATCGCGATTGAGCGGGGAGGGGGTTTGCGCGTTTGAGGACGTGAGCAGCAGCAGGATGCCGACGATCACAGGGGACACGTGTTTCATTGTGGAGACTCCGAGCAGAGGTGGAGAACGATGACCACAGATGGTATAGTATCTTAAGAAAATGCTACATTCGCAACAAGCGGCATCCCACATCCCGTTTGGTATCGCGACAGATTTTTCGGTATACTGAATCATGGTCAACTATTTGAAAATGCCATCATTTCTCCTGATCTGCCTTTTCCTGACGTCCAGTTCCTGGGGGCAATCCAAGCTCATTATTGTTCTCCGGGTCGACGACATCCTCTCTCGAAACACTACCATCCAACCGAGAAGCATCGTTCCTTTTGAAGCGGCGGCAGAGCAACGAGGTGCGAAGGTCACCTGGGTGACCATCCCCCACCGGCTCATCGAAAGCAGCAATACCGACGGGGCGATGACGAGAGAACTTCGGGCATCGGTCCAGAAGGGGCATGAGGTCGCCCAGCACGGACACAATCATATCTGTCCGAAGTGCGGAAGCAGCGGACACGAGTTCTTCTGCACGACGCAGGGAGTTCCCTTCACGCTCAGCGAACAGCTCGCGATGATCGACGATGGGCTTGGAATACTTGCGGACAGCGTTGGTGTGCGTCCGACCGCATTCGTCTCCCCCGGGCACAACGAAGATACGACGACCTATCGCGCGCTGGTCGAGCGGGGATTTCCGTTCATCTCCACGACGAAGGTTTCGACGAAACAGATGGTTCGTCCCGGCTTGTTCAACCTTGCGCATCACAATGAATACACGTGGGCACTGACGGCAACGAA
>JBFYQI010000425.1:0-6170 GCA_041302875.1 Ignavibacteria bacterium | reverse complement strand
CCATCTGCGTGAGCGCCCCTTGTCCCTCTACGAATACAAAGTCGTATCCCTCCGCGATCGATCGGTCGATCTCTCGCTCGATGCACCCGGAGATGTAGTCGCTGATGATCGAATCGACGGCGATGCCCCGTCCGCGAAGCAGCATCCCGGTTTGTCCCGTCGCGACGAAGTCCGCCTTGTATCCCCGACGAACGAGTTCGCGCTGAACCTCCCACGACACCGTCATCTTGCCGATGTTCGAATCGGTGCCGACGGTCAGGATGACCTTCGCTTTCCGTGTCTTCCAGGAACCGGTCGGGATGACCTCGGCCTCGTGGGGGATCTTCCGATAGTCCGTGATGGTCACGCCATTCGCAGCTGCTTCGGCGGCGAACTCCGCGTCGTCCGACAAGATCGTGTGCAACCCGGAGAGAACGTGAAGCTTGCTCCGGAGTGCGAAGAGAATGTCGGAGCGCCACGATTCAGGGAGGATTCCGCCAGGAGGAGCGATGCCGATGAGCAGATGCGTTGGACGGAACTTCAAGCCGTCCGCGATCGTCTTGACAACCGGAACGCTGCCGCCATAGCCAAGCGTGTCGTGCGCGACCTGACCCGCCTTCGTGCTGTCGACAACGGCGACGACCTGCTCTGGAAAATAGAGGAGCGCGGCATTTGCCGTCTTGGATTTCAGCGGACTGAACTTGCCTTCCGCAAGTGCAAGGATGCGTCGGTCGGACATGGTCAGATCAGGAGATGGATGAACCATTCGTATGGAACACGCAAGGTGAGCACGATCGCGTAGAGCGCATCGCGGATCGGCTCGACCCGCATGAGGAAGAGAACAACGATGATGCCGAAGAACCCGATCTGCCGGTATCGCTCACCGATCTCCGGCGGAAGTACCGAGGAGAGAACATGCGAGCCGTCCAACGGCGGTACCGGGATCATATTGAAGACGGCGAGGAAGATGTTCATCGTGATTCCGGCGAGGAACATCTTGGTGACGAACTCGGCCGCACTGGTCTCGAAGCCAATAGGAACGTTCTCCGACGGACCGATCAACCGAACGCTGAGCACGTAGGCAACGGCGCAGAAGGCGGCGACGAGCATGTTTGAGAACGGTCCGACGACGGAGACGAGAATATCGTCGCGCCGTGGATTCCGGAAGAACATTGGATTCACCGGAACCGGTTTGGCCCAAGCGATGAAGACCGCGCCGGCCGAGATGTACGAGAGCAGGGGAATCGCGATCGATCCGATGGGATCAATGTGTGGGATGGGATTCAACGTTAGACGTCCCATGTCTCGTGCGGTTGGATCGCCCAGCCGATAGGCCATCCAGCCGTGAGCCACTTCATGGACGACGACGGAAAAGAGAAGAATGGGAAGGACGTACAGAGTTTCCAATGACCTGTTCTCCAGCACAAAAAAAATCCCGACAGAAGACCCCGAAGCATCGGCCCGGAGTACCGGCGGGAATCATTGTTCGTACAGAGTACCGAAAAATGAGACGGAATTCAAGAAACGCGAAAACAGACAGGGGATATTCTACTCAATAATGGTCCGGAATGAACGTCTGCGGGATGACCGCAAGTTTCAGGATCTTGACTGTTCCCAGATCCGGCATTTCGATGTGGATGACGTACATACCGGCGGAAACCCAGACGTTGTGCTCGTTGGTGAGGTCCCAGCGTGCGAACTGCGTTGGGTCGTCCTTCATGAGCGTCTTTGCCAGAGCGCCGCTCAGAGTGAAGACGCGGATGACGGCTCGCTGGGGGAGATGAGCGAGGGTGACGAAATGCGTGTACTTGTTCGGTTCCTCCGTGTTGTACGCGAAGTAGGGATTGGGATAGACCGTGATGGCGTTGACGTCCTGCTTTGCTTTGGCGATGTCGCCCAATGTCGGTTCGAGCCCGCGAGTGTCAACGACCCATCCTTCGCCTGTTTCTGGAAGGTCGCGGGCTCTGCACGCAATGATCGTCCCTTCGCTGAACGGGAATGCCGCGGAAACGCTCGTGTCAGCGGCATTGATGAACAGAAGTTTGCGCAAAGCAAACGACGACTTGGTCCAAGGCGCTGATGGCAGAAGCGGTTCTGCATAGTATCCGTGGACGTTCGGATCGAGCACACAAATGGCTTCCCAACTTCTTCCTGAAAGCCGCGATGGGCCACTATTCGGTCCGACACCATCCTTACGAGTAGAGTACAGCCGGTTTCCATCGTGGTCGACGACGACGGGGATCAAACGCCGGTTCGCCGTCACGTCCCAGAACTGAACCGGGAGTCTGTCGAGTGCGCGCGAATCTCCGACTTGCAGGGGAGAAGTTGTGAGGTAGTACTGACTTCCATCAGACGGCGTGACCACGCGGACTTCATAGATGTGTGCGTTCGCTATCGTTCCAGCCAACGTATCATATGCGCGTGCGACCGTCGTTGCTCCTTCGGCATCGATTCTCCCCGGATAAAGAGTCGACTCATGCAGGATATTGTATCTCCACCATGGGGTTGTATCGTGACCATCTTGAATGAGCAGGACCGAATCAAGCGGGGGCCGTTCAACATAATTAACGGATGCCTGCAATCCATCAAAGAGGGGCATGCTGAATTGAAATTGAGGATAAACAGCATTCAAGGAATAGTTCCACCGAGGGGAGTAATCTGTGACCCGATTCGGTTCTAAATCACTGAAGAGTGTCGCACCGGTCGTTGAATCATCGATAGACCATCGCAAGGATTCGCCAGTGCCCTGAAACCGGATGCCATACCGATGACCGTTCAATGCCAACGGATCAACGATGCGAACCGCGACCCGCGGAAGGAATGAGCCCACGGGAAAGAGACGATCGTCATCCAAGAACGCGTCATACGATGAGGGAACAGCATCTCCTGGGTTCGGAGTCTGGGGGACAATGGTCATGACCGTAGGCGGACTTTCGTAGTGACGCGGCGTCGCCTGAGGCGAACTGCTTGTTGCATACCAGGAAACGGAAAACGTGTAGCGGCGCCCGTTGAACATGCGTTCTCCGGTGAACGCATCTGTCGTCGTTTGAAAATACCGGCGAACTCCCAGATTCTCTCCGTCAATCACCTTGTGATCGACGACATCGTTCGATGCAGGATCATACTCCAATTCACGGATGGTGCTGATGTTGTCAACGCGGTCATACACGGCAACCACCTTCCGATCCGTGCTCACAGAATCGACAAGTTGCCGAACAACGTACCCCTGAAACTGGTATCCGTACTCATGATATGACTCAATGCGGGAAGTCTGGCTGGAGTCTTCCCATGTGAGAAGGAGTTGTCTGTCCAGTTCGGAGGCCCGGAGTGGAGGAGGCTCCAGCAGAGATGGGAAACGATAACAGTGAGGAACGATGCTCCGTACAATGTGCGTCGTGCTCCGGAGAAGAGTGATGGCGGAAAGACGGTCGCCTCCCTGTTCAGCGATCGTTGCGAGCACGACCTCCTGTGTATCTCCATCTGCAAATGTGAACGGACCGGCGCTCAGAAACACCCTTCGATCACCGGGAGCGGAAAGGGGAGATATTCCATCGATCCAACCGGTTCCAGAGACGGGATCCCCCGGATGAACAAAACGGGACGGCCGGTGTGTGAACGGATCGACGAATGGTCTGCCGTAGAGATCGAGTCCATGCATCACATTGTACAAGCCTGTTGTTCCGAAATACGTCCCCAAAGGAGGCTCTGAGTAACTCTTGAAGATCCCGTTCGCGGCGTACAGCGGAATGTTTCGAAATCCAGGACGCCGCTCGGATCGGAACCAAGCTGTGTCTGCGAGAGAACCCGGTGCGATCGGAGTTTGAAGAAAGACATAGCCAGCCGCCGGTGGCCGATTTTCATAGTAACTGTCGCTCCTTCGGGCGTTGTAGGCGTATGCCAGCTGAAGCGTTGTGTCGCATCCTTGGAAATCGTCTCCTGCGTCACCCACATCGGGATCAGCGTACTGGCCGATGAACATGGAATCGACAAGCGTTCCGCTCTTGTTAATGAGGACCACCCGAACAAAGAGAGTGTTGTTCAACCCGCTGCTGCTCTTGTGTGCCCAGATGGTTCGCTGGAATTCGATGCCGATGGGCTGAGAACCATACAGGGATGTCGTGCGAGGAGCCGAGAGATCGTTCGAGACATGCCACATGGTGTGATCGGCCCCCGGCACACCGGGGATGTCGACGGATGGTTCATACACGCCATTGCCGTTGACATCTTCAAACGGCGCCCCCTCATCCGCGGGCCACTCGTTCCAGTCGGCCAGATACTCATCGTAGATCGCGGCGACCGACAATCGCGCTCCGCTGGAAGCGGAGTATTCGAAGCGCTTGCGCATTTCAAATTCGTCACGGAGGATGTCGTATGCGATTGTTCGATCGACATGAGGATTGACATCCCGCCGGACACCATACAATCGATTGTGCGGATCTGAGGATGATGCTGCGATGGGTGGAATGCTCGGAGTGCCAGCAACCAGAATCCTCCCGGCCTGCAGTCCATGCCGGCTGGAAGATCCCCCGGCCTTCAAGGATCCCGAATGGTATCCCGCCCAGACAATGCCGTCCTGAAAGATGGCTGTACTACTTGATCCCTTCGGGAACTCGAAGCCCGATCCACCAGTGTACGGACTAAATGAACCGTCACCGTTGTTGGAGTAGTAGTTGAAAACGTTGTTGATGCAGATCGCACGATATACATCGTCCGTCAGAATCGAGGCCGTGCGCTCGGATGCAGGTGGAAGGTTCTTCATCTGTCCGAAGATCGGGAAAGGAGAGAAGAGGAAGAGAAGCCAAACAGCAGGCAGATTACGGACGATCGTGCGCATGAATACCCCCGAAGTCGTGGTAAGTGCCCCATAAGATTCAACAATTCCGAATGAAGGTCAAGATACAGTCAACAATCGCAACTCAATAATCACTAATCCTCTCAAGATCTCGGATGGTACGTCTTGTGTACTTCCTTCAAATACTCCCGGTCGATGTGCGTGTAGATCTGCGTTGTGGAGATGTCTGCATGTCCCAGCATCTCCTGGACCGCGCGCAGATCGGCGCCCCCCTCGAGCAGGTGTGTCGCAAATGAATGGCGAAGTGTGTGGGGATGGACCTCTTTCGCGATTCCTGCGGCGGCGGAATACTTTGCGATCATTTTCCACACCGCCATCCGCGAGAGCTTTGAGCCGCGCGCATTCAGGAACAGGATGTTCTTCGCTTTTCCCCGCGATGCAAGATGAATGCGCGTTTGTCTCAGATACTCGTCGACCCATTTCAACGCCGAACCTCCGATCGGGATGAGCCGTTCCTTCGAGCCCTTCCCCCGCACGAGCACAAGTCGTTCACCCTTCTGAATGCTGTTCAATTCCATCCCCGTGAGTTCGGAGACCCGAACCCCCGTGGCGTACATCGTCTCGAGAATGGCGCGGTCGCGAATGCCGAGCCGTTCGGTCGTATCCGGTTGGGCGAGTAATGCGTCAACCTCGTGAACGGTGAGTACGGTTGGGAGGGACTTCTCACGGCGAGGTGCATCGATCACCTGTGTCGGATCGTCTTTCGCTTCGCCTTCGCCGACCAGAAACCGGTGAAATCCCCGGACAGCGGACATCGCCCGCGCGATGCTGCGCGCCGTCAACCCGCGCGTGTGCAACGAATCGATGAATCCCGAGATGTGCGCCTCCTCGACCTTCGCGGCATCGGTAATGCCTTTGTCCGCGAGGAACAGGCGATACTTCGCGAAGTCGAAGGAGTAAGAGGAGAGGGAATGGGGAGAGAGATTCTTTTCGAACCGGAGGAAATCCAGATACCTCCGAATCTGGCGGTCAAGCACAGTCGCCGAAGGTGCTGCGACGCTTGCTGGTCGACGCGGAGGCATGTTTGTGGTGGTCCTCTGCGATCTCTACTACAGACTCATTGACGACGCAACATCCGACTGATATTACCGACGATGATCGTCACCGCACACCCGATGAATGTATGCCAGGTGAAGTCCACCGTTGTGAGGCTCAGGATGAGCGTCATGGCGATGAGCCCAAAGACGAAACCGATCATCGCATCCCGCTGATTCGTCTTCTTCGTCAGCAGTCCGAGGAAGAACGTGCCGAGCAGTCCGCCGTAGGTGAACGATGCGATCTTCAAGCCCAGCTCGACGACCGGATTCTTCGTGTCGGTGAACAACATTGCGCCGCCGAT
>JBFYQI010000406.1:0-9606 GCA_041302875.1 Ignavibacteria bacterium | reverse complement strand
GTCGTTTGGTCGAGAGACGCTCTGCCCGCTCTGAACATGCGCGTTGCGATTCGCGGAACTGCGATTCCAACCGTGCGATCGCCTCATCGAAATTCGAAGCAATATCGACCGCACGTCCAATGGCCTCCCGATGGGCGAGCACGGCTCCCAGCGAGCCTCCGTATTTCTTCTTCAGGAGCGTGATCTGGCCAAGACGTTCCCTGATCTCCTCCAAGCGCTCCGGATTGAATTCGATCTTCGCATTGTAGGTCTGAAGGAACTTCGTCAATTCCCCGACGACGGCGGCCGCGGAAGCACACTCCCCCTTCGGCTCCTCGAACGCGTTGTCGATGGCAGCCAGGTCTTCGAGTTGGTTTCGCGCCTTGACAAGCAAGTCGTATGCCGATTGTTCTCCATCGTAGAGCATTTGGTACAACCGGCCTGTCGCATCGAACAACTTTTCAGCGTTCTCGAGGATCCGGAGTTCATGCGCGAGCCGATCTTCTTCATCCTGCTCGGGGCTGACGGCGTCGATCTCCTTGATCTGGAATTCGAACAGATCCCGCTTTTCCTTGAGCTCGCGTTCCTGTTTTCGAAGTCCGCGAAGATCAGCGGCACGCGCGACGAACGTGTCATAGGACGAGCGGTATTCGGCAACGAGCCCGTCCAATCCACCGAACTCGTCCACCAATTCGAGATGCGTTTCGGCCCGAAGAAGGGATTGGTGCTCGTGCTGGCCATGCAGGTCGACGAGGAGATCACCCATCTCTTTCAATGTGTTGAGGGGAACCGGCGTATCGTTGACGAAACAACGCGACTGTCCTTTCGTGGCCACCTCGCGGCGAACGATGAGTTCTTCCTCCCCTTCGATCTCAAGCCGCTTCAAGATACCAAGCGCCTTTCGGTTGCCGACGATTCCGAAGACCCCCTCGACGATCGCCTTTTCCGCGCCTTTGCGCACGACATCCGTCGTCGCCCGTTCACCCAGTAGGAGGCCGAGGGCATCGACGACGATGGATTTCCCGGCTCCTGTCTCACCGGTGAGGATGTTCAAGCCGGTTTCGAATTCGATCTCGACAGAATCGATGAGCGCGTAGTTCCGTATGGAAAGCGTGCGAAGCATGGATGCGTATAAGTAGAGAATGTACCGAAAAAAAGCGGGATTTCAACCGAGGTCGAAGTACTGAACTTCCGGTACGTCTGGGAGGGCCCCGTGGAAGTACGCGTAATGGAAGAACTCAGCCAGCGCTTCTTCTTCACGCTCGCCGAGATCGTATGACAACGATGCGAAGTATGCGGACATCGCATCAAGGGAATGATGGGAAGAGATCGCGAGGTCGTGGATCACTCGTTCGCGTGTGCGAAGTCCGGTCTCTTTCGCCGACACAAGCGCCTTCGCCTCTTCGGTTGTGAGATGCTCCTCGCGGCCAACCCAGAATCCGAACACATACGGGAGATCCGTGAGATCGACCCACTCTTCGACGAGGTCGAGAACGAAGACGTCGGGAGTGCTCGGCTGTGACTTCGCTGGCTCGAAGGAGACAATGAGGGCTGCATCAGCCTTCTGAAGCATCGCATCCGGGTCGGGGAGCATGGGAAGAAAGACGAGATCTTTCCCCTGGGAAGGCACGTTGCGGTATTTTTCGACCAGGATGATCTTGGCCAGCAAGATCTCGCTGGTGACCCTGATATCAACCGCGACCGAGCGGATATTCCGCACGTTCGACTTGATCAGCAGCCGGACGATCCCGCACCCTGCCGATGCAGAGACGCCAATGCCCGGAACGATGCAGTATTCAGCACCATGCCGGGCATAGTCGATGGGAGATAAGAACGCGCACCGGAGATCGCCGGCGCGCTCATTGAACGCCAGTGCATTCTTCGCGGGAAGATCGACCGCAATCGTGAACGGCGAATCGGGCCGATCGAGTCCCTGTACCAGCGGCCGGACGAAGAGATGGCCGGGGACCGCCAGGGCGGGACGCATTGCTCAGGCCGTGGTTTTCTGGGCGACGGCCTTCGCGGCGAGCGAACGGATATAGTACAACTTCGAGCGGCGCACGCGGCCGCTTTTCACGAGATCGATCTGCGCGATGCGGGGAGAGTGGACCGGGAAGATGCGCTCCACGCCGACACCATCGGAGATCTTCCGGACGGTGAACGTTTCGTTCGCACCCGAACCGCGGCGCGCAATGACGATTCCCTGAAAATCCTGGATGCGCTCTTTCTCGCCTTCTTTGACCTTCACATGCACATTGACGGTGTCCCCTGGCTTGAACGACGGGACATCCGACTTGAGTTGAGTTGCTTCGACCAGCTTGATCTTGTCCATACGGCACTCCGATGAATCAACTGTAAGTAGTAAGAATCGAATCTCGTTTCATTGGTCGGAGCGATCCAGCAAGTCGCTCCGTAATTCTCGTGTGCGCTGTTCCCGCTGTTCCTGCCGCCATTCGTTGACGGCTTTGTGATCTCCCGATAAGAGCACATCGGGGACCTTCATCCCGCGGTATTCCGCGGGCCGCGTGTACTGTGGACTCCCGAGAAGTCCATCCTGGAACGAATCCGACAGGGCTGATTCCCCGTCGTTCAACACGCCCGGGATCAGACGAACGACTGCATCAACAATGACGGCAGCGGCAAGTTCTCCGCCGGTCAGGACGAAATCTCCGATGGAGATCTCTCGGGTGACCAACGCGTCCCGCACACGCTGGTCGACGCCCTTGTAATGGCCACAGAGCAGGAGAATATTTCGCTTCAGGGACAACTCCGTCGCCAGATGCTGATCGAACCGCTCGCCGTCCGCCGAGAGGAAAACGACCTCATCGTACGCGCGCTCCGACTGCAGGTGCTCCACACATTCAAAGAGCGGTTCGGGCTTCATCACCATGCCGGCGCCGCCGCCGTACGGCGTGTCGTCGATGGTCTGATGTTTGTCGTGCGCGAACTCCCGGAGGTCATGCACGACGATGGCCGCGATCCCTTTGGCTTGCGCCCGTTTCAAGATACTCTCCTGAAACGGACTGTCCAGCAGTCGCGGGAGCCCGGTGACGATGTCGAACCGTATCACTCAAATAATCCTTCCAGCGCCGTCACCACGATCCGCTTGCCCGGGACATCCACGACGCGGATGATCGCCCGCACGGCAGGAACCATGTACTCCCGATCTCCTTCCCTGACGATCCAAACGTCATTCGCCGGGAGCGCCAGGACGTCTCCGACCGTGCCGACGGAACGTCCTTCCGTCGTTACGACGGTGCAACCAATGATGTCATCGATACGGTATGCTCCCGTCTTCGCCTTCGGGGCATCGCGTTCGGGAACAAGAACATATCGGTCCCGCAATTGCTCGGCCGCATCTCGCGTTTCGACACCGGCGAACGCTGCGACCCACGAGCTGTTCATCATGCGGATCCGCTCGATGGAAAATCGCTCAGCATTCCCCTCTTGGGTTCCGATGAACACCTCCCCCTCGCCATCGAGGCGGTGCGGGTCATCGGTGAGCAAATTCACCTTCACTTCCCCACGGACACCAACCGGACGGGCGATTCGTCCGACAGCGATCAGGTCACGATGGTCGTTCGTTGTCAACCGACAATATCCAGTACTGCACGTTTTCCCTCTTTTGCCGCGACGGCCCGGAGGAGAACGCGAACTGCTGAAGCGGTCTTGCCGTCGCGTCCGATGATCTTCCCGACGTCCCCTTGAGCGACCGTCAGCTTAAAGACCATCTTCTGGTCTTTCTCTTCCATCTCGATGGCCACCTGATCAGGATGATCCACGAGATGCTTGGCCACGAATTCCAGGAAGTCCTTCATCGCACCCTCCTGTGGGTTGACTTCGGCGACCCCTCCGACCGACCTCACACGTCCGAACCCCTTCTCTCCGGGATCCGCCGTCCTGCCAATCGTCTGGAATTCTTTCTCCCGCGATCGCGGAAGCGTCAGGCCGTCGCCTCGGCTGCGGGAGCTGCAGCAGCCTTCTTCTTGGCCGCGCGCCGCGCCTTGCGATCCGACTCGCGCTTGGCTTTGTCCACCTGCTGCATCTGCCAGCGCTCGATGACCGACGTTACCACCGATTCATCCTTCCCTTGACGAACGAGCGTCCACTTGAGCCAGAACCCTGTTCGACGGAACAAGGAACGGACCGTATCGGTCGGCTGAGCGCCGTTGCGCAGCCAATACTCGACACGCGTTTCGCGCACCGTGATGGTCGCGGGATTGGTGTTCGGATTATACTGACCGAGCGCTTCGAGATATCCGCCGTTCCGCGGCTTCCGGATGTCGGTCGCCACGAACTTATAGATCGGATGCTTCTTTTTCCCTTCACGCCGTAAGCGGATCTTGACCACGAATGTACTCCTGAGAATGAGGAACGAACACTATGCTATTGTCGATTCTTGATTGTTGATTACTGATTATTGTTTCGCATGTGATACGGCATGTTCTTCATCGCTCGCCGCATATTGCCTTTGCTGAGCCGCTTCATCATACGCTGCATCTCATCGAATTGCTTGAGAAGGCGATTGACGTCCTGCACCGTTGTGCCGCTTCCCAGAGCGATCCGCCGGCGGCGACTTCCATTGATGATTTGCGGTCGCGTCCGTTCTTCCCGCGTCATCGATTGGATGATCGCTTCCACCCGAACGAGCCCCTTCTCGTCAATTTCCGCTCCCGCCGGGAGCCGGTTCATTCCCGGGATCATGGATGCCAACTGGTCGAGCGGACCCATCTTGCGAACCTCTCGCAGTTGTTCCAGGAAGTCTTCGAAGGTGAACTGCGCTTTGCGCAGCTTCTGCTCGAGGGTGGAAGCCTTCTCTTCGTTGAACCGTTCCTGCGCTTTCTCCACAAGGGTGACAATATCACCCATGCCGAGAATGCGGGAAGCGATCCGATCGGGATGAAACGGCTCGAGGGCATCGAGCTTCTCACCGACTCCGATGAACTTGATCGGCTTCTGGACGACAGCACGAATGGAAAGTGCCGCTCCTCCGCGGCTGTCGCCATCCAGCTTCGTCAACACGATGCCGTCAAAATCGAGGCGATCGTGGAACGCTTTTGCCGTGTTGACGGCATCCTGACCCGTCATCGAGTCCACGACGAACAGGATCTCATGAGGAGTGATGGCAGCGCGGACCCCCTCGACTTCCTGCATCATCGCTTCGTCCACATGCAGGCGACCGGCGGTGTCAACAATAACGGTATCCCGGATGTTCTTTCGGGCATACTCGACTGAGGCTCTGGCGATCTCGACCGCGCCGCTTGAACGATCCGCGTACACAGGGATCTCCAACTGCTTGCCGAGGGTTTCCAGCTGATCGATGGCCGCCGGGCGATGCACGTCCGCCGCCACCAACAACGGCAGCCGTCCTTTGGAGCGTAGGTGACCCGCGAGCTTCGCGGAAAACGTCGTCTTTCCTGAACCCTGCAGTCCCGCGATCAAGATCACCGTTGGCGGGGCAGGCGCCGTGGCGATCTCGGTCCGCGTCGTTCCGAGCAACTTGACCATCTCATCAAAGATGATCTTGACGATGAGTTGCCCCGGGGTGATGCTTGAGAGGACATCCTGGCCCGTTGCCCGCTTCTGAACATCTTCAATGAACTGCTTCGCCACCCGGAAGTTGACATCGGCATCCAGGAGCGCACGCCGAACCTCGCGGAGCGATTCCTCCACATTCTGCGGAGTGATCTTTCCCTGCCCGCGGAGCTTCTTGAACGCAAGCTCCAGCTTTTGGCTCAGACTTTCAAACATTCAGCGTTTTCCCAATGACAGCAAGACTTCCGACCCCATCAGCATTCTCCGCGACGGTGGACGGAAGTCGGAGCATTAAAAATAGCGAAAATAGCCTTGAAATGCAAACGGGCCGCCTCTCGTGCGAGCTGCGGCCCGTGACATGAATGTGGAACGAGATTATCCGGCCTTCTTCAACGCTTCTGCACCACTCGTGATCTCCAGAAGTTCCTTTGTGATGCCAGCTTGCCGCGCCTTGTTGTAGGAGAGCGTGAGCGTTCGAAGCAATTCCTTCGCGTTTTCCGTGGCATTGCCCATGGCGGTCATGCGAGCCCCCTGCTCCGACGCGTTGGACTCAAGCAGCATCCGCCACATCTGGAAATGCAGGTGTTTGGGGACCAGCGCCTCGACGATCTCCGCCGAGGAAGGTTCGTAGATGTAGTCTACAAGCGACAGGGATCGAAGATCGGTTCCCTTTTTGATCTCCTCGGGCAAGATCGGCAGGAACTGCTCAATGATCACCCGCTGTTGGATCACATTCTTGAACTCGTTGTAGATGACATCGACCCGGTCGAATTCACCCGCAAGATAGCCCGTAATGATCTCTTGCACGATGGAACGCGCATGGCCGGTGTTCAGTGTCGAGAAGATCCCCGGATGCTTTGCCGCGATCGGGTACTCGCGCTTGCCGAAGAAGTCCGTCGCCTTCTTCCCGACGGTTATCAGCCGGACACTGTCCGCCGTTCCCGCATGCGATGCATGATTGCGGCGGATGTGCTCCAGCGTCGTCTTCATAATATTCGTGTTGAAGGCACCGCACAGGCCGCGGTCGGCCGTGACGACCACCACAAGGATGCGCTTGACCTCACGTGCCTGAAAGAGCGGATGTGCCGATGCATCCATCTTGGCGACCAGATGCCGCATCAGTGCACCGATGCTCCTTGCGTATGGGCGAGCGGCAACGATGGAATCCTGTGCACGGCGCAACTTCGCGGCCGCGACCATCTTCATCGCTTTGGTGATCTTCTGCGTATTTCGGATGCCGGAGATTCTCCGGCGGATCTCCCGAAGGGTCGCCATAGGGTCACTTCAGAGTCATCTTGAACTTCTCGAGGAATTCCTTCGAGATCGCATGGAGTTGCTCCTCGATCTCTTTCGTCAAGTCCTTCTTCTCCGCGATGCTCGACAGCAACGCCGCGTGCCGCATCTTCATCATCTCGAGGAACTCCCGCTCGAAACGCTGGATCTCTCCGACCGGGATCTCATCCAGGTAGCCGTTGGTTCCCGTGAAGATACTGGCAACCTGTTGCTCGACCGGCATTGGGACGTACTGTCCCTGTTTTAGCAATTCCACCAATCGCGAACCGCGGCGCAATGCCTGCTGCGTCGACTTGTCAAGGTCTGAACCGAATTTCGCGAAGGCTTCCAGTTCACGATAGGACGCGAGCTCGATGCGCAGACGACCCGCCACACGCTTCATCGCCTTGATCTGGGCATTGCCGCCAACGCGGGAAACCGAGATGCCGATGTTGATGGCCGGACGAACACCGGCATTGAACAGGTTCGGCTCCAGATAGATCTGGCCGTCCGTGATGGATATGACGTTCGTCGGAATGTATGCGGAAACGTCGCCGGCCTGCGTCTCGATGATCGGGAGCGCCGTCAGGCTTCCCCCGCCCAGATCGTCGTTCAACTTGGACGCGCGTTCGAGGAGACGCGAATGGAGATAGAAAACGTCGCCCGGATATGCCTCGCGGCCCGGAGGACGACGCAGCAGTAAGGACATCTGACGATACGATTGGGCGTGCTTCGACAAATCATCGTAAATGACCAGGGCATGGCGGCCGCTGTCGCGGAAGTACTCACCGAGGGTTGCTCCGGCGTACGGAGCGATGAACTGCATCGGCGCAGAATCACTGGCGGAGGCCTGGATGAGCGTGGTGTATTCCATCGCGCCGGATTCTTCCAATTTGGCCATGACTTGCGCCACGGTTGAGCCCTTCTGGCCGATCGCGACGTACACGCAATAGACGGGCTTGACCCCTTCTTTCTTCGCCTGCTCGGTATGCGTGTATCGCTGGTTGATGATGGCATCGATCGCGATGGCCGTCTTTCCGGTCTGTCGGTCGCCGATGATCAGTTCGCGCTGACCGCGGCCAATGGGGATCATCCCGTCGACCGCCTTCAGTCCGGTCTGAAGCGGCTCTTTGACCGGCGCGCGGGCGATGACGCCAAGCGCCTTGCGCTCCAACGGCAGGAACTTGTCGGTCTTGATGGGGCCTTTGCCGTCGAGTGGTTCCCCGAGCGGGGTGATGACGCGACCAAGCATCGCTTCGCCGACCGGCATGGAAGCGACGCGCCCGGTGCGCTTCACGGTGTCCCCTTCTTTGATGTGCGAGCTTTCGCCAAAGATGACGCACCCGACGTTATCTTCCTCGAGGTTCAGCGCCATCCCGAAGACGTTTCCTGGAAATTCGACGAGTTCGCTCGCCATGACCTTGGAAAGTCCATAGATGCGCGCGATCCCGTCGCCGATCTGGAGGACGGTTCCGACGTCGTAGACGTCCAATTCTTTCTCGAACCCCGAAAGCTGTCTCCGGAGGACGGCGGAAACTTCATCTGGTCGTACTTCTGCCATGTCTCTTCCTTTGGATTTCCTGGCGAAACGCCATCAGTTTGTCTGCATCGGCTCGACGAACTGCTCGCGCAGCCGCTGCAATTGCCGCTTCACGCTTCCATCGAACACTGTGTCGCCTACGCGAGCGACAAAGCCCCCCACCAGTGCCGGATCGCGACGGAAGGCGATCCGTATCTTCTTTCCCGTCAATCCCTCGAACTGCGTTCGGAGCTGCCGTTCCTGTTCCGCGGTGAGGTCGACCGCGGCGCTCACGCCCACTTCGACGATCCCCTGCCGCTCATCCTCCAGACGGAAGTATGCTTCGATGATCTCAGGAAGCACATCTTCGCGGCCTTTCTCGGCAAGCAAATCAAAGAACTGCTGGGTAATTCCATCCACCGAACCCGCGAAGAGATCCCGCATGACTGCGCGCTTCTTCTCGCGCTTGATGACCGGACTCTTCAGAAAGCGATGGAACTCCTTCGATTCCCGGATCGTGCGCTGAAGCTGTCGCAGATCTTCCGCGACCCGCGGGGCCTTGCCTTGTTCTTCTGCGGCAAGCATGAGTGCTTCCGCGTACCGACGGGCGATGCGTGACTGCCTCATGGGCTCAGTTCTTCGGGAGCTGTTGAATGAACGAATCGACGATCTTCTTCTGCTTCGCGGCATCAAGCGACTCGTCGAGGATCTTCTCCGCGACCTTGATCGCCAGGTCCGCCACTTCGGCGCGGAGCTGCTGGCGGGCGGTCTCGACATTCCGCTGGATCTCCTCGCTTGCGCGCGCGACCTCTTGTTGCGCCTGCTGCCGTGCCTTGGCGACGATCTCCTCTTTCATCTTCTCCGCCAACGCGCGACCCTCGCGGATCAACTTCTGATACTCCTCCTCCGCGCGGGCCATATTCTGCTCGTTCTGCTTCATGAGTTTCGCAGCTTCGGAGCGCGCCTTCTCAGCCTCTTCCAATGCGCCGCGGATGGCGCCTTCGCGCTCCCCGAGCGATTTGAGAATCGGCTTCCAGGCGAACTTCGTCAACACCCACAACAGCATGAGGAACGAGATGATCGTCCAGACGATCAGTCCGGGATTGATCTCAAACATGGATCAGGTCCTTATGGTTACTTCAGTGCGAGAAGGATGCAGATCGCGAGCGCGAAGAAGGTTGCGCCTTCGATGAGCGCGGCGGCGATCAGCATGGAGACCCGAACCTGCGGGGCGACCTCCGGCTGACGTCCGCTGGCATCCATGGCTGCGGCGGCGAGTTTGCCGATCCCGAACGCGGCAC
>JBFYQI010000395.1:0-14947 GCA_041302875.1 Ignavibacteria bacterium | reverse complement strand
ACGACCTATCTTGTCGGCGGCGTCGACCTCGGCCGGTTTTCGCGCATGTCGGAGGCGTACGGGATCAAGTGGGACATCGTCTCGCAGATGTTTGACATTCACGAAGTGAAGGCGGGAGTTGAGTTCCGTCAACACGACCTGACCGTGGAATCCTACACGGTGCAATTTGAGGATCCGAACGACCCGACGCTGGAGCCGAGCTTCGCCAACGTGATGGTCAAGGGCGCGCACTTCCTCCCCAAGAAGCCGACCGTCGAGGGAGGATACCTGTTCTATCATTACAAGCCCGTGCAAGCTTCGGCGTACATTCAGGACAAGATCGAACTCTTCAAGTCGATCATTCTCAATCTTGGCCTCCGCTGGGACTACTTCGATCCCAAAGCGGAGTATAATCCGATGATCAGCGAGGAGTTGCTTGAGGGTTCGCTCTTCCTTGTGAACAACCTCCAGAAGGCGGAGGCGAAGAATATGGTCGCGCCGCGCTTCAGTGTTTCGTATCCGATCACGGACGCGGGCACCATCCGGTTCTCCTACGGACACTTCTATCAGATCGGCTCGCTGGCAACATTGTATCGGAATCCAAACTATCGCGCCCCGAGTGGCACGACCCCATCGTTCGGAAATCCGAACGTCAACCCGCAGCGAAGCGTCCAGTACGAGCTGGGCATGCAGCAGGGTCTGACGGACGAGATCAAATTCGACCTCACGGCGTATTACAAGGACGTGCGCGACTATATCTATTCGCAATCGATCCTGACGGAACGAGGCGACCGGTCCTACAACCTGCTGACGAACCTGAATTACGCCAACACCCGCGGCGTGTCGCTTTCGTTCGTGAAGCGCCGCGCACCGGGCGAATTGCTCAGCGCGACGATCGATTACACCTTCCAGATCGCCGAGATGATGCGCACCGAGCCCACCGAAGAGCTCTTCTACAGCGAACAGAGCGGCAAGACGACCGAAACGTACCTTGTCCCCTTTGGTTTCGACCGGAGTCACACCATCACCTCCACCGTTGCACTCGGCGATCCGAACAATTGGAACGTGAGCATGATCGGCTATCTCCGCACCGGAACGCCGTACACGCCGTCGTTCCCATCCAGCATTTCCCCGATCCAGTTCACGCAGAATAGCGACCGGCAGCCGATGCAATGGAACGTCGACCTGAAGGCGGAGAAGTACTTCAATGCCTTCGGCGTGGATTATTCGGTGTTCGTGCAGGTTGACAACCTGTTCGACACGCGGAACGAGCTCTCGGTGTATGCGAGCTCGGGGCGGGCGCTGACGAATCTGGAGCAGACCTACAATGCGACGCTGTTCAACGACATCCGGCGGCGCATTACGCGGGGGGATGCGGGAATGATCCCCATCGCTTCGATCAACGACTACTATGCCTACGAAGGCCGATTGAGCTCTCCGCGCCTCGTCCGTCTCGGATTCACGGTGAACTTCTAACCGACGACCGAGAGCATGTGAATGACCATTCGAAAGTATGAGCCTATGAAGACCATGCGATTATTCATCCTGCTTGCCCTGCTCGGCGCAGGCGTGGTACCGACCTTCGCGCAGGAAGTGGACTGGAAGACTTTCGATCCAAAGAAGGTTTCCCAGGAGGAGATGAAACGGATCAACGACGCGATCGAGATGCGTCTCAACAATTCACTCAAGAAGACGGCGGGAGATCCGCGCGAGATCAAGAGCTGGATCATGCGCGGGAACAAGATCACAACCATCGTCTATAACTACGGCAACATCACGCGCCCGAACACGCTGGGCAACGTTGCCGACCTTGTGTGGAACCGGTTGGGATACGGATTCGAATTCACGCCGCTGGTTGCAGCCGAGGTCGTCGATACGCGCGGCGACATCGTGCATATCATGGACGACGGGATGTGGCTCCAAACCCAGGGCGGCTACGCCCCCGACGGTTCGTTGAAGTGGGGATGGCTGCCGAAGGCCGGCTTTGCCGCTTCCGGTCAGGCAGACATCGCCGCCTGGAGTCAGCGTTCGCAGGTCGGCGGAGACCTGACACGCAAGCCGACGCCGTGGCCGGAATCGTGGTACAATCCCGTGTTGGGACGCTACGTGTGGCCGTCATTCCTCGGCAACGACGCAACGACGCCGGATGAAGAGGTGTACTTCGTGTGCGACGACTACACGAATCAGAAATATCAATACTACCCCTTCCCGGACGACTCGACGAAGCGCGGACTTGGTCTCGACATGGAGGTGCGGTTCTTCCAATTCAACAATCCGCTCGCGGAAGACATCATCTTCCTGGTCTACCGCATTACAAACAAGAGCCCGAAGGCGCTCCCGAAGGTCTACTTCGGCATGCATGGCGATCCGCACGTCGGAGGACCCAACGACTACGCGGATGACCGCGCATACTTCATCCCTCCCCTCGGCGAACTGGCCGATCCGTATCCGCAGCGTGCACGGAGCATGGTGTATGCGTGGGACGGCGGAACGAACGTCGGCGACAACGGGCTGACCCCCGGCTACTTTGGCTTCAAGTTTCTCGAGAGCCCGTCCAACTCGGTCGATGGGATCGATGACGACGACGATGGTCTCATCGACGAGAGTCCGTCAAACGATGCGGGAGTGTACATCGACGGTACGTCGATCGGCGTGAACACCGGAATCGCCGATACCGCCAAGTATCGCGCGCTCTACGGCGCTCCGAAGCCGCGATGGTCGGGCGATGAGGATGGCGACTGGGATCCGCTTAAAGACGACGTCGGACTTGACGGCATCCCCTTGACAGGAGACCAGGGAGAAGGCAACGGCCGTCCTGACATCGGCAACGACGTGAACGGAAACCTGACGTCCGAACCTAACTTTGGCATCCGCGACGTGCATGAGTCGGACCAGATCGGTCTGACAAGTTTCTGGGCTCTTCCGTACACGCAATCCATCCCCAACGTTCCCAAGAACGACGTCGGATACTGGCAGTATCTTTCCTCCGACAGCATCTCCATCGATCAGGAACTGCTCGCGACCGAGGGAGACAACATCTTCCTGTATGGCTCGGGACCGTTCGCGCTTGGACCGGGCGAAACACAACGATTCTCCATCGCCCTCCTGATGGGGAGCAATTTGCAGGACCTGCTGCTGAACTCCGAGACCGCGCAGCGTGTGCTTG
This sequence comes from Ignavibacteria bacterium, assembly GCA_041302875.1. GTDB lineage: Bacteria > Bacteroidota > Ignavibacteria > UBA10030 > UBA10030 > JAKAJH01. The sequence continues at coordinate 11,802 of JBFYQI010000395.1, read as the reverse complement.
AAGCCAACTACCGGTTTGCGCAACCGCCGCCAAAGCCGAACGTCACTGCCGTCCCAGGAGACGGGCGCGTCAATCTCTTCTGGGATGACGTCGCGGAAACTTCCGTCGACCCGTTGACGGGCGTGAACGACTTCGAGGGATACAAGATCTATCGGAGCGAGGACCCGACGTTCGCAGATATTTACACCATCACGGATGCGAACGGCGTCCCCTTCCTGGCGAAGCCGCTTTCGCAAAACGGCGTTCTCGCGCAATTCGACCTTGTCAACACCTGGAGCGGATTGCATCCGGTGGAATATCTGGGCCGCGGCGTGAAGTATCAGCTCGGCTCGAACACGGGCCTGGTCCACCAATATGTGGACTCCAGCGTCACCAACGGCAAGACCTATTACTACGCCGTCGTCTCGTACGACCGAGGATTCGATTCGCTCAGCATCCAGCTGCCGCCGACCGAGTCGCAGGCCGTCATTGACGTCGACGCGATCACGGGGGAATTGACTTTCGACGTGAACACCGCCGCAGTGACGCCGAATCCCCCCGCATCTGGTTTCAACATGCCGACCGTCGGCACACGCGCGACACGGATAAGCGGCATCTCGACCGGAGCGATCGTGCCGAAGATCCTCGATCCCTACACGGTGCGTGACGGCGAGACCTACACCGTCGACTTCGTGACGAACGGGGGCGGTGTTGCGTACAACGTTCGACCGAACACGTATGTGGAGGAGGAATTCACCGGCCGCGACACAAGCCTGGTGAATCTCAGCCGGAAGAACATCATCGTCGACAGCGTCACGGTCTATACGTCAACGGGCGCGGTCGTTGACCCAGCTTTCTACTTCGTTGACGGCGAGAAGGGACGGATCCGGGGCATCGTCCCCGGTGCTCTGGCGCCGGACGGCCTCTACAAGATCCGCTATGTCTACAACGCGGTGAACCGCAGCACGATGCTGAACAACGAAGACAAGAACCCGGTCTTCGATGGCGTTCGGGTCTACGTTCAGAACCAAACGCTGGCGATCGATCCGTCGACGAGCGGTTGGGTCAGCGTGAACAACACGAACCTCGGCGCACTGGTGGCCGTGCCCGTGGCGCTGAATCCCCCCAGTAATCCTTCGTTTACACCGCAAGCCGTCGACTGGGAGATCCGATGGGGCCGCACCGATACCCTCCCGAACGGCAAGTGGGCGTATCCACTCGACACGTTGATCAATAACTTGGGCCGGAAGGTCGTTCAGGTGCCGTTCAAGATCTACAACATGACAAACAGCCTTCAATTCCGCGGCTTTGTCAACAATGCCCTGACCGACAGCATCTGGCGGGTGGACCGGGAGATCGTCATTCTCTCGAGCGCAAACCCGATCAAGACGTACATGAGCGTCACATTCAGTGCGCCCCCGGCCGGAACGCCGATCGTCTATCCCGCAGAAGGAAACATCTTCAGCGCGAAAACGTCGAAGCCATTCGCCGTCGGAGATCAGTACATCTTCAGTACGACGGGCATGAAGTACGAGGCGACGCAGGCGGCCGATGCGTTGGCGAATATCTACGTCGTCCCGAATCCCTACGTGGCCACCAGTACGCTCGAACAACCGGGCCGGAGCTCGAGCCTGCGGGGTGATCAGCGACTGCAGTTCCGGAATCTCCCCCCGGAATGCACCATCCGCATCTACACCGTCGTCGGTGAATTGGTCGACACGATCTACAAGAACGACGTCACCAGTGCCGCCGAATGGGACCTGTTGACGTATGAAGGTCAGCGTCTGGCATACGGCATTTACATCTACCACGTCGATGTGCCGGGTGCGGGTTCGAAGATCGGCCGGTTCGCGGTGATCAAATAGGAAAGACCACGGAGGATATCATGAACTCGAAGATCATTGCACGTATATTCCGGATGACCGTGGTCGCGCTACTCGTCAGTACAACGGCAAACGGCCAACTGCTACGCAGCACAGCGAAAACGGGTACGACCGCCGCACAGTTCCTCAAGATCGGCGTGGGCGGACGGGCGGCCGCAATGGGCGGCGCGCAAGCGGGATCGCTCAACGATCTCAGCGCGATCTACTGGAACCCCGCCGGCCTCTCGCGCCTCGACATCGGCAGTGAGATCGCACTGACGCATGTCAATTGGCTCGCGGACATCAACTATGATTTCGCCGCCGCGGTCCTCCCCATGGGGAGCGCGGGGACGTTCGGATTCTCGCTCACATCGTTCCGGGTGCCGGAGGATCTCGTACGCACCGTCGAAACACCGGAAGGCGACGGACGCTATTGGGATGCGGGTGCGCTCGCCTTTGGCGTCAGCTATGCGCGAAACCTGACGGAACGGTTCTCGATCGGCGTCAATGTGAAGTACATCCGCGAGACGGTCTGGAACGAATCGTCATCCGGGTTCGCCATCGACATCGGCACCCTCTACCTTTCGGAGATCCCGGGGCTGAGTCTCGGTGCGTCCATCACGAACTTCGGGACGAAGATGCGGCTCGAAGGGCGCGACCTCTATTTTAACCTCGATCCGAACAACGATCCGGGAAGCGGACCGAACAACATTCCGGCGGAATATCGCATCGGCGAGTACGACCTGCCGTTGATGTTCCGTATCGGTGTCGGCTATGAGATCGTCCGGACGGGAGATTTCAAGGTGACGGTCGCAGCGGACGCGGTGCACCCGAATGACAACACGGAATACGTCAACACCGGCGCCGAGGTGGGATGGAGCAACATTCTCTACGGCCGTATCGGCTATCGAAACCTGTTCCAGGAGGATGCGGAAGGAAGCACCACGGGCGGACTGGCGTGGGGGTTTGGGTTCCATTACGGCATCGTCAACACGACCACGGTCAAGTTCGACTTCGGCGTGATCGACTACGGGCGCTTGAACAAGGTCCAGTACATCACCCTCGGACTCAGCATGTAGCCGCGGCGACCGTCAACCGATTGCACAGTACACAGCAAAGCCCCGGAGATCATCCCGGGGCTTTTCGATTTTTGCTGCGTTCGGTCTGTTACTTCAGCAGGATCATGCGGATGGCAGAGCGGAACGTGTTCGCTTCGAGGCGAACGACGTACACACCGCTTGCCAGACGCGTCCCGTCGAATTGCACCTGATACGTTCCCGGCGCCTGCCGCTCGTTCACCAGTGTCGCCATTTCCCGCCCCAAGATATCATAGACCTTCAGATTCACCCCACTGATCACTGACACCTGATAACTGATTACGGTTGTCGGATTGAACGGGTTCGGGAAGTTCTGAAGAAGCCCGAATTCTGCAGGAACGGCATCGCTCGTTCTTCTGATCCCCGCAAGAAACGACCGGTCGGTCTGAAACCGGAACCGATCCTGTGCCGTGAGCGGACGTGTTGTCAGGATGTAGTTCGTGTCGCCCGGCTGAGGAAGAACGATGGGCGCAGCGGGAATGTTCGGCTGCAATTGCGCATGTGAGTTGTTGGCGGCAGTTCTGTAGGGGATCGGTGTGCGGAAGATGATGCGTTCGCCGACATCCCACTTCTTATTGCCCGTTGTTAACTCCGGCACCCAAAGCCCAACGGGTGCATTGTCGGTCAGATTCCAGGCGCGAAACGGGACCTTTACGACTTGCTGTCCCGATACGTTGATCGCAGAATCCACCGGAGCGACGTATTCCCCCGTCGCCAGCGTATCCGTCGAACCCCAGATCAGCACGATATCAATCGGCGCGAGGAGTGGTGTTCCCGCCGTCGGTTTCTGGACCGCGAACTCCACATTCGTCGCCGAATGCGAGGCAAATCGGGAGGCCGCATAGTCGAGGTCGAACTGCAGTTCGGGGACAACCTCCACTGCGAATCCATCGACCGTCGGAAGGAGATACAGCACGCCTTCCCCGCGATCGATCACATACGACGGGACCGACGTCGCACCCGTCGTGACGTCCTGCAGCCGGAGATAGGTTCTGGTTGCGACGACGCTGTCCACAAGCAGCTCGTACGTATCACCTGTGAGGGCCAGCGAATCCACGACGTGCACCAAGATCGAAGAGGTTGACGTTCCGGATGGACGTGCGATCGTGGAGGAACGGATGAACGTCTCCGGACCAACGGAGCGAACAGGCCGACCAAGAACGTCGTAGTCGTCTCCCACACCGTTCCAGTGCGACCAAGCCGTCCAAACCGCATCGTGGGTGATGCCGACGAGCGCAGGTTCCCATTGGAAGCTTTCCGTTGTCACATTGACCGGCATCTCAAAGGAGGTCTTCTTTCCGAGCCGGTCAAAGAACTGCACATAGACTCCTTCGCGGCTCCGGTCTTGTTTCCAGCTCGACCAGATCACGGCATACCCGCCACCGGGGAGTGCGGTGATCTTTGGAAGCCATTGATAGTAGGCGGTCGAACGATTCACCGCGATCTCTCCAATCAATGGCGAGCCATTCGACGCAAACCGTCGAAGATAGATCCCTCCCTCTCCACCATCCTGCTGCCAACTGCACCAAGTGACAACGATGCTCGTATCCTCAAGCACAGCGACGTCCGCTTGCCACTGGTGGTCGGCCGTGAAGGTGTTGACGAGAGTCTCGTTTGATGCCGGCGTCCCATCGCCGTTGAATATCCGCATCACGACACCGTACCCGACCGGCGTCCCGCCATCTTGTCCCCAGGATTCCCACACGGCGACGAATTGTCCGTTCGGCAGATACGCAAGGGCTGGGCGCGCCTGGCTGTACGCCGTCGTCTGGTTGAGCCGGAATTCCGCGCTGATCGCGGTCCCTGCTGCATCGAAGCGGCGCGCATAGATTCCCCGGTCGCCGCCATCCTGGTCCCACGATTCCCACGCAATGACGGATTCTCCGCTCGGGGCGACTGCAATCGCCGGCCAGCTCTGTGTCGCCGTGGTCGTTGTATTCACCCGGACCTCCGACGAGGGAGATCCGACCGCGGGAAACCACCGCGCATGCACATCATACATCGTGTCCGGCAGGTGAAGCGACGCATACGCCACGATCGCCGTACCATTCGGATGGACCGCAAGGGCGGGGCGCTCCTGGTCATCCGCGGATCGTTCCGGCACGATGATCTCCGGCGTCAACGGTATTCCAAGCGTGTCGAACTTCCGCAGGACGATATCTCCGCGGGAGGAATCATTGACCTGGCGGATCGACTTCCAGACGGCGTAGATCGTTCCCGCTTGATCGATCCCCAAACGAACATCCCGCTGGCTGGAATCGCGGTGCGCATTCAATACGTATTCCGTTTGAGCCTGGGCAGATGTGTACATGCCCGCGAGGCAAACGATGATGAGCGTCTTCTTCATGATCGTCTCCTCACTTGAGCTGGAAGTCGAACAGAGGGTTGGAAAGGGCTGACGAATACGAGTAATGCCACCACTCCGATTCGTACGGAGCGAAACCGCCGACACGCTCCATCAGATCTTTGAGCAAAGCACGGTTCGCGATCACCTCCGGAGGAAGGTTCGTATAGGCATGACTTGCTTCCGGCCCAAAGTGGTCGAAAGCGGTCGGCATGGCCAACTCCTGACCCGTGGCGAGATCGATAAGCGAGCAATCGATCGCTCCCCCCCGGTTGTGACTCGAACCCGTCGTCGGGTCGGCGACGTACGTCGAGTTCGGAAAGATCTCCCACATCAGGTACTGGACCGCCCGTGGACGATAGGCATCGTATACCTTCAAGCCCAGACCGCGGGCGCGGAGGCTGTCCTGAACGATCTTGAGGCGAACAGCCGCACTGCGCGCGAACAAGGCTTCGTCCGTCGTGTACAGCTTCTGGGACAAGAAATTGTTCACGGTGGCGTAGCGAAGATCCAGCACAATATCCGGGATGAGTTCCCGCAGATTGATCAGTTCATTTGGCGCGGATTGCGCCGAAACGCAAAGTGGAAGGACAACCAACAGGATCAATGCGTGTCTCATGGGGAAGGTCCTCTCGTACATCGGGGGAATTCGGCTTGTCTCAACGTACGATGTGAAAACGAAAAAAGCCATCCCCGAGATCGGAGATGGCTTTCTTCGGAACTCGAATCACGGGGTCACTTCAAGAGAACCATCTTCTGGGTCTTGGAGAAGTTCCCATGGATGAGCGAATAGAAGTATGTTCCGCTCGACACCTGCTGACCCGCATTGCTGCGGCCATTCCATACGACCGTCGACCGGCCGGCAGGAAACTCTTCATTCTGGATCAGCGTGCGAACTTCCCGGCCCAGTGCATCGAAGATCTTCACGGTAACTCGATTGCGGATGGGAAGCACGAACGCGATCGTCGTGCTGGGATTGAACGGATTGGGGTAGTTCTGCTCGAGCACGTACTGCTCCGGCATGATGACGGTCCAATCCTTCGCTTCCACGCCGGTCGATACGGCGCCCTCGAGCACCCGCGGATTCCAGCGCTTCGGATTCAGCACTTTGGTAATGACCGTATCCCAGGTCGGTCCGGTGGTGTTATAGGTGATGCGGGTGATCGTTGTGCTGTCGTTGATGGCTTGGAACGGAAGGATGATATCTTCGAATCCATCGCCGTCGATGTCGGTATTTGCCGCGACGATCTTTGACGCGAACGGCTTGTTCACCGTCTTCACGGTGTCAATGACACCAAGAGAATCGGTGATCTTCAGTCCCTCGTACACGTCCGCCTCACCGGCATACAGGAGGCTCGTGGTCCAGTTCGACGGGTCGGTCTTGTCTCCACCTTGGAACTCAAGGCTGACAACAGTCGCGCCGTAACCGGAGGAGACGTACACTTCTTTCTTTCCGTCACGGTCCATGTCGCCATATCCGATGCCGAAACCGTCCCCTGTGCCCGTGACACTATTGGTGTTCAGGGTCACGACGTTTGAACTGTCGATCTTGGCAAGGATGGAACCCGGGGCATAATGGATCATATGGACCTTGCCCGCGCCCGGTCCGCCAGCGGGGGACGGATAGGTCGGCAGATAGACCTCTTCGCGTCCATCACCGTCGATATCCGTGGTCATTCCACCGAACAGGGCCACATCGTCGTTCGCGCCGCCCAGCAGATAATTCACAGCAGTCGGATAGTTGGTCGTGTCGGTCAGTGCGTACGTATCCACCGCAGTCGTCCGCAGCGTTGCAACATTCTTCAGGTTCCAGTTGTGGAGGATCACTTCCTTCGCCCCGGTTCCGTCCAAATTTGCGGGGAGCATTGCCACCGGCGAACCTGCGCTTAATCCCCAACGGCCTAGCTCCGTTCGCGTACCAGCGTACTCGATGTTGAACGAAGAGAATCCGGGATCGTTCGTGCTCCAGTCACCAAGCGCACTCACAATGTAGTACTTGTCGGTCGCATTCGTGCTGGCATTGTAGGCGATCAGCAGCTCGGGTGTATTGTCGCCGTCCACATCCGTGATCTGGAAGTATTCCGAATTGCCGCCGGCATTGGCAAGCAACGGAGTACCCAGCACGGCGGAGGCTTGCGTGCCATAGTTGTCACTTCCATTCACGCCGTCCCACTCAAAGAACTGGACGCCGACGGCGTTCGACTGGAAGATGATCTCTCCCTTGCCGTCGTTGTCGAGGTCGCCGAACAGCACGTATCGGGGCGTTGAACCGCCGCCACCCGTTGCAAGCTGGGGAGAGGACCAGACAAGCTGCAGGGAATCGTTGCCAACCACCTCGAAGATGTGTACGCGGCCGCTGTAGTTGTAGTTGGTAACGGCGATCTCCTTCTTGCCGTCGTTGTCGATATCATTCCCAACCGCGGCGCCGCGAATGCTGGTAAGTCCTCCCAGAATCGTATCGACCTTCGCAGGGGGATAGTTGAAGACGCGCGTGAGGCTCGGTGTCTGTGCAGACGCGAGGCCAGCAACGATCAGAACGAGTACACAGATGGTGACGAGTCGCTTCATAGATGCTCCTCAGGATAAGTGGTGAAATGGAGTTACGACCTAATGTGCTTGGTTCGAATCACCCAACGAGAACGGGGTCAACGAGGCACCACAGGAAGCGGACATGCATAGTAGTACACAATCAATGTACCAAAACCGCCATGTTCTGTCAAGCCATTTCGTCTTCCATTCACCCGCACCCACGGCGATTTGTGAGAAAAACGGGGAGATATGATTGACACATGCTCGAACTTTTGCTACACTTCAATTTCACGAGAAGAACTTCGTTCCTTTCACCATCCATCCCCCACAATCAAACTGGAGTCTCATGATGAGAAATCTGCTTACAGTTTGCCTTGTCCTCCTCATTGCCCTGCTCGTTGTTCCCTCGCAGGCATACGCGGATGTCTTCGCCATGAATCTCCGCGTCACCAATGAAGGATCGAATGCATTGTTCGACGGCCGCTTCACAGACGGCACGGGAGCAGCTATCCGGTTCACCCTCAGTGACCGCGCGGATTCGATCGCCGTGCAGATCCGTCTCGGCGGCACGCTCGTCCGAACGATCTACGCATTGAACTACGCCCTCGGCGACACGCTCGTCGTTTGGGACGGCAAAGATGACAGCAACGCGCTCGTCGCACCCGGAGACTACACCTTCTCCGTCATGGCCTACAATAGCGGGTATGTAGCGTATACGGAAATCGCGTACCCGGACGCCGGTGGTCTCTCCTCCCGCGGGGCAACCACGCTCAATAATCCAGCGTTCAAAAGCTTCGGATTCATGTTCAACGTCGACAACGGTGGATTCCTTGGCACCACGGGAGTTGGACGCTTCACTGCCGATGGCAAACCGTGGGGCAATTCACAGGGCGTTGCACAACTGACGACCACCGGAATCGCCCTCGGTCCCAGTGAGGCACGCTATTCCCCGCAGGCAGACCACGACGGCTATATCTATGTTGCCGGCCGGACCAACAAGCAAATCCTGCGGTATCATACCGACAGTCTGAACGTCATCATCGCGGATTCTTCCTACGGTGCGTACTATCCGTATGGCATCGGCATCCGGGAAGAGACGAATGGAAAGACGGTCGCCGTGGTCACGAATGTGAACTCCGGCACTGCCACGATCACCGGCGATTCCCGAATCCTGACCTTCAAACTGAATGCCGCATACGCGACGAATCTTGGAGCCAAGGACACGCTGCTGAAGGGAAACGGTCAGATCATGTTCTGGGATATCGTCTTCGGACGTGATTCGGTCTTCTATGCCACATTCATGTATCCCGGAGATGCCGGAAGGTCCGGTATCGCAAAGTTTGACCTTGCGGGAAAGACCCTTCCGCTGACATTCGCGGACACGGTGTGGACCGCCCGCGTCGACAGCGGCCGCGTCAGCACCTGCACGATGTATTTCGGAGCGGCAGGCGACGGTTCTCAAGACCGCCTGTATTTCGTGAATGCCCGCATCGCGACCGGCAATCCTCCGAGCGGCCAAGGCATCTATGTCGTGACCGATCTGAGCAATGCAGCGCCGACGTTGGCTCTCGCCTTCGCAGACAAGCAGAACAACGCATCGATCACGCGTTCCGATATCTCCGTCGATGCGGTCGGAAACATCGTGTACTTTGAGAATTCCAACGAAGAGATCGCCGTCATTGCCCCGCCGACCGGACCGAATTCGTACACAACGGATGGCAGGTCGGTGATCAAGGTGTTCAATGCGATCTCGATCGCGGAAGCCCGCGTCGATGCAGACGGCAACTTCCAGCCGGACAGCGTCGGCAGGACAGTCACCGTGGTCGGTGTCGTGAATGCGCTGAACGTGCAGGGAACCGCGAACTTCAGCTACACGATCCAGGACGAGACCGGCGGCATCATGGTCTTCCAGTATGGCGCGCCCGCGAAGACGTTGAACATCGGCGACCGCGTACTGGTGACCGGAGCGATCGCGTATTACCGCGGGTCGACCGAGATCATGCCGGTCAACGTCGCAACCGACGTGACGGTTCTCGACACGGGCAACCCGCTGACGCCGATCCAGCTCACCGTTCCGCAATATCTGGCGAATGGTGAATTGTATGAAAGCCGTCTGATCCAGATCAACGGCGTCGCCAAAATGGCATCGTCCCCCGCCTGGCCTGCGACCGGTTCGGATGCGAACATGAAGTTCTGGGACGGCTGGGACAGCGTGGTCGTGCGCATCGACAAGGACCTGAACGTCGACGGCAGCACCGAGCCAACATACCCTGTGAATGTTGTTGGTGTCTCGACGCAGTTCACCTCGTCGTCCTCCATCCACAATAACGGATATCAGATCACGCCGAACAATCCGACCGATTTCACAGGCGGTGTGGCGGTATTGCCAAATCCGCATTTCGCCCTCGTGACACCGGCGAATATTTCCACGATCACACTCGACTCGCTGAATCAGCAGTTCGTGTTCTCGTGGAGCCGGGCGATCGACCTGAACGGCGACAATCTCATCTATCAATGGGCACCGGTCGGCTACGCCGCGGTTTCAACGGGGAATGCCGCAACGGACACCTTCCTCGTCCGCACCGGAACCCAGTTGCTGACCTATCTTGGCACGGCCGATACACTCGTCCTGCGCTGGACAGCCAAGACGAAGGATGCGGGACCGATCGTTACAAACGTGGATACCGCTACCGTCACGATCGTACGCGGGACCATCACAGGCGTTCCGCAATTCGGGCAGTTGCCGACCGAGTTTGCGCTTGGCCAGAACTATCCGAACCCGTTCAACCCATCCACCACCATTCGCTTTGCACTGCCGATGGAAACGCGCGTGACATTGCGCGTCTACGACATGCTCGGCCGTGAGGTCGCGTTGCTGGTGGACGGTGTGCGGGAAGCGGGAACGTATGAAACAACCTGGAATGCCACCGGTTTCGCTTCCGGCATCTACTTGTATCGCCTGGAAGCTCGGTCGGCTGAGGGGGTCCAAGCCTTCGTCCGCACGGGACGCATGGCATTGCTGAAGTAACATAGAGTCGCATAGCCCCCGTTGATTCATCGCGGGGGCTGTGTTTTGTACGTCAGACGCCTGCTTTCGTACTCACAATCTATTGCAAGGAGGATCAACGATGAATCGATTGCTGACTCTGTTGCTGATCGTGTTCGCTGTCGGGCTGCTTTCCACGCCGGCCATCGCACAGTGGTCATGCGTGTACGCGACATATGACGACAACGGCGATGGAAACGCCACAGGCGACAATACGCCGGCCGTGGTCGTTTTCTCTCCGAACACCTTCGCCGCGCTCGTGAACGATGGCGGCTGCTGCGTGTTCGTTCCGTACAAGAATGCCGACTCGGCAACGGGGCGCTTGTACGCGTACGGCTATTCCCCCAGCACCGCCGGCAAGTATCTGCTGTGGACGGACGACGGTTTCGACCAGGTGCAGATGATCCAGGCTTGGAACGCGACCGCGACATCCGACGGGACGATCTATGTCCCGAACAATGACGCGGAACGCAACATCCTGATCTTCCAGTTCGCGAACGACACGATTCGCACGCATCCGTCGTTCTTGCGTCAGCCGACGGGATCGAACAGTATCCACGGCATCGCCGTTGACAATGCAGGATACGTCTACGTCTGCAACGATACCACGACGGGGAAGACGGACGACATCAAAGTCTATCCGCCGCTTGCCTCATGGAACACGGCGCACACGACAGCGCCGCTGCAAACGATCGACCTCCCCGACGGCATCTACAAGGGATTGACGGTGAGTCCGGATGGTTCGCTGCTCTTTGTTTCCGACTACAACAACCGGACGATCCTGAAGTTCAAAGGAACCCCAACCGGCGGTTACACACAGGAGACGGGATTCCAGTGCACGATCCTCGCAAATGATTCGAATGCCTCGGGCCTCCGACCTTCTTTCATCGGTCTGGCGTTCAAGTCACCGGAAAACATCCTGTTCGCAACGGCGACGAGATATCG
>JBFYQI010000392.1:0-6278 GCA_041302875.1 Ignavibacteria bacterium | reverse complement strand
GCTCCGGGATGTCGCATCGATGATCCGATCGCTTCACTACGCCCCGTACTCAACGCTGCTCCAACGGAGGTCGTTGGCGGAGCGTGAAGCGCGCGCCCTGATGCCGTGGGCCGATCTTTGGTATTCGAGTGTGGGAGGGACCTTCCTTCATTCGTATCTCGAATCGACGCGTAGTGCTGCGTTCATCCCCGCCTCAGGAGAAGAGCTCGAACGTATGCTCACGGCTTTCCTGCTCGACCGGTGCATCAATGAGATTCAGACCGAACTCCCACGACGGCCTGAGTGGCTTCTAGTGGCGCTCCGTGGGATCGGGCTCGCCCTGAAACGCTGAACCAACTGCCTCTGCATCCAGTCACCCCATTCTCATTGCTTTCATCGCAGGGACTTCGTACCGTCGTTCATCCTGTTGGACCGTTTCTTCCTAGAAGACATCATAAGCGCCATCCGAGGAAGATGTCCTTGTCGAGTACTACACCCGACTATTCGACATGCTGGACGATCAGTTCCCCGCGCCGAAGTGATCGATCACTGGTGCGCGACGAAGAGCAGTTCGTCCGTTTCAAATCCAGCCGTTCGCGCTGTGGCGATGAGACGGTCCAAGGTCGCGCGATCCATGGTTGGCGTACGCGACAGGATCCAGAGGTATGATTTGTCGGGACCGCTAACCAGTGCGTACTGATAGTTCTCCTTGTCGAGGTCCATCACGATGTACGATCCGTAGAACGGCCCGAAGAAGGAAACCTTCAGGAATCCCCGATCGCTGCGGTCAACGAAGAACGCCTTCCCCTCCGCCTCCTTCCACTCATTCTTCGCGGCGAGAAACCCCCGGTTGAGGACGCGCACCCCGCCATCTTCCCGAAGGCTGTATTGCGCCGTCACGCGACTCATCCCCCGTTCGAACGAGTGATCCAAACGAGCGATCTCGTACCACGTTCCGAGGTAGCGATCGAGTTGAAAACCCTCCACTGGCGTGACATTCTCGGGAATCCCAACGCATCCGAGCAAGAACAGTGCAACGAACGACGGAAGAGTCCTCATTTTACACTCCTGATTTTTGCGAAGAGCGAGATCAGCACATCATTTCCCGGTTTCTCGTGCACCACTTCCACGGCATCGATCTCGACGGTCAGATGGAAGGAGATCTGTAAGGAAATGGGAAATCGGGAAACCTCGGCCGAATCGACGAACGCAGCCTGGAAGGAAGCCAGTGCGCCGGCATCCACCAGGGAATCGGCGATGGTGATGAGCACCCAACGATCCTGGGAGAGGAGCGCAGTCGTCCGTCCGAGCGGGCGGTCACTGCGCAGGTGTATCAGATACCCGTTGCTCATCGTTTCCCCGGCCGCAGTGAGCGCGGCAACGCGCCGGGCGGGTGCGAATACCGCGCATGAAGCGGCAAGGAGACTTGCGGCCAGGAGCAGAAAGATATTTGCGGAGGCGGGGCGCATTTATGGTTCCCGATGGAGGCGACCAAGGCTGCGAGGTTTGCCCCGGGGAGACTCCCGGGGAAAACCCCGGGGACACCCCGGGGGAGATCCCCGGGGAGATGTTAGCGAAAATCTCTTCAAGGGGCGCGATCCCTGAGATGTAGCATCGACATCCCAGGATACGACGCCAATCTCCGCAGAATTTCCCCGGATAAATACCCGGATAAAGTCCCGGATAAAACCCCGGATAAATCCCCGGATAAAACCCAGGGTCACTCAGCCCGGTCTGCCTCGGCCACCTTCTGATAATCGATCGCCTTCACCGCTCCCAATGTGGTGAGCGGCTTGTCGAACTTCTTCTCGTCCCCGACGACCACGACGATCATCTTCCCAAGGTCCATGTACTTCTTCGCGGCAGCTAATATATCCTCGCGGGTTACCTTCTTCAGACGCTCTAAATATGTGTCGTAGTAATCCGCCGGGTAGCCCTCCAGCTTCATCTGAAGATACATCCCCGGGATGCGTTCCTTCGCGTCAAATCGGAAGACGAAGCTGTTCGCCAACGACTTCTTCGACAGCGCCAGCTCCTCCTCCGTTACCGGATTCGTCTGCAGGTCCTTGATCATCTCCTTTACCAGCGCGACCGCTTCGACCGACTTGTCTGCCTTCAACTGCGATGCGATGCGGAAGACGCCCCGGTCCTTTCCCTCAAACACGCCACCGTAGATGCCGTACGTCAGTCCCCGGTTCGACCGGATCTCCTTCATCAGTCGTGCGGTGAATCCCCCGCCGCCGAAGATGTCGTTCATCACTTCAAGCGTGATCTCGTCCGGATTGTTGCGCCGAACGCCGAGATGTCCCAACACGACGTTCGCCTGCGGCGTTTCCTTGTATGCGTAGTAGATGGTTCCGTCGCTTCGCTCTGTGAGCGGCATCCCCTCCTGAATGTCGACCTTTCCCCCCTTCCATCCCTGAAACGCCGCCGTCAGCAACTTCTTCGCCTCCTCCATGCTCAAGTCGCCGGAGACCGCAAGATAGAGATTACCGGGGACGAAATGCTTCTGGTGAAATGCGATGAGATCGTCACGCGTGATCGCGTTGAGTGTCTTGTACGTCACGCGCCGCCCGTACGCCGTTTCTCCATACACCCGCTCAGCAAACAGCATCCCCGCTCCCTGGGCGGGCTGGTCCCATCGACGACGAATGCCTTCCTTCATCTGGTTCTTCGCAAGGTCGATCTTCTCCTGCGCGAACGCCGGACTCCTCAGCACAGATGCGAGAATCTCCGTGACTCGCGTCAAGTCCTTCTTCAGACAGTTCGTCGCCACGGTCATGAATTCCGTCCCGCCGCCGGTCTCGACCGTGGCCGCGAGGAATTCCAGTTCCGCATCCATCGCATCGCCGTTCATGAGGGCCGTGCCGCCGCTGCGCAACACAGTTCCGACGAGCCCGGCGAGACCGGCCTTCTCCTGCGGCTCGTAGAGGCTTCCGCCCCGAAGGAACCCATTGATGGTGACGAGCGGTAATTCGCGGTCTTCCAGGAAGAACACGGTGATGCCGCTCGCAAGCGTGAATTCCACCGGCTTCACCGGCTTGAATGCAAGCGGAGCGGGTTCCGCCAGCTCGCGCGGATGCTTCTGAGCCAGTCCGAGCGACGCGACAATGGATACCAGCACCGCGAGGATCAACAACAAACGAATCGATTTCATGGTCGAGCTCCTTCGGCTACTTGGATTTCTTGATGAGTGTTCCCACCGTCATGTTCTCCGGCACGAAGTACTTCTGCGCCGCCTCCATGATCTCCTGTGGGGTGACCGATGCGACCATGTCCTTCATCTTGAGATAGAGCTTCCAGTCGCCGAAGAGAAGCTGATACCGCATGAGCGTCATCGCCAATCCCATGTTCGAACGCATCGCACGGATCTGGCTTGCCTCAAGGTTGTTCTTCACCTTCTGCAAGTCCTTGGCATTGACCGGTTTGGTCTTCAGTGAATCGAGATGCGCCAGGATCGCCTTCTCCAGCGGCTCGTTCGTATTCGGATGGCGCGGCGCGGCCGTGACAATGAACAGGTTGTCGAATCGCGCCCCAGGGGCGCCGGCCATCGCGTTGACGCTTGCCGCCATCTGCTTCTGTTTGATCAGGTCCGTGTACAGAATGGAACTCCGTCCCGATGTCAGCAGCGTCGCGATCACGGCCATCACCGCATCGTCGCGGCTGGGAAACGCCGGTTTGTGGAATCCCATGATGATCTGCGGTTCGGCCTGCGCTTCGTACGTGACACGCCGCTCGCCCAACTGCCTCGGCTCCCTGGTCCGGACCACCGGCGGCGAATCGCCTGCCGCCCAATCACCGAAGTACTGCTCCATCACCGCTATGGCCTTCGCAGGATTGATGTCCCCCGCGATCGTGATGACGCAGTTGTTTGGTGTGTAGAATTTCTTCTTGAACGCGGTCGCCTCCTCGAGCGTGATCGAGTTGATGTCCGACGCCCAACCAATCACCGGATGGCCGTACGGATGCGCCAAAAAGGCGGCGCCCATGAACGACTCGTACAGCATCCGTGCGGGATTAGCTTCCGTCGTCTGCTTCCGCTCTTCTTGCACGACGGTCCGCTCTGTATAGAACTCCCGCAACACGGCGTTCTTCAACCGTTCCGATTCCACGAGACAGAACAGCTCAAAGCGGTTGGAGGGAAGGCTGATGTAGTACTGTGTTGCATCATTCCCGGTGGAGGCATTTAGTCCCACGCCGCCGGCACCGCTGTAGATGACGTCGATCTCGTCCTTGACGATGTATCTCTTCTGCTCTTTGTCGAGTTCCAAGAGCTTCTCTTTGAGCGATTTCAATTTCGCCTGATCCGCCGCGTCCCCTTTGAGAAGCTCAAGACTCAGCTCCCGTCCGACGGCGTTGCTCTGCTCCAGGATCGTCTTCTCCTGCTCGAAATCGGAAGTGCCGATCTTTGGAGTCCCCTTGAAGGCCATGTGTTCGAACAGATGTGCGGTCCCGGTGATGCCGGAAACCTCGTCGACCGCTCCCACTTTGAAGCCATAGATGGCGGAAAAGGTCGGAGCACCGTGCCGTTCGGCGAAGATGACGGTCAAACCGTTCTTCATCCGGTGTACCGTGACCCTGTCCTCGAGGGATTGTGACGAAGCCGCCGAGGCGAGGCACGCCAGCACGAGGATCCAGTTGGTGATGACTCTACGCAGATGCAGCATAGACGGACTCCTTGATTCCATGAGACATGAAGGGTTGTCGACACCGAGTGAAAGAAGGTAGTTAGAATATTCCGTTCATTCAAAGCGGTGAGGGGATGACTTCTGGAAAAAAAGACGTAATCTGATATCAGTTCAATCCGTTTGCGAGTCCCGCTTCGACCCCGCCCGTTGCGCAGAACTTCAATCGCGGGGCAGGCAAGCTCAGCCTGACGGACGGTAGACCACCGGAAGATACTTTAGTTCAGCGCACAGCATAGGACCGACCGGACATCGAATTCCTCTACCACATACGCAACTGGCTCGAAGGGACGTACACACTCCGGATCATCGAGGATTTCTTCGATCTGTGGTGGAAGATCCTCCCGTACATCGTCCTGAGCATTCTGCTGAACGTCGCGAGCGCGCGCCTCGTCCCGAAGCGCGTCCTGCGCGGACCGGCTTCCGCCGAGATCATCTCCGTCGTACTCGCTGCCCTCATCGGCCTCGCCTCACCCATCCCGACCTACGCGGCGATCCCCATCGGCCTTTCGCTCATGCCCGCGGGACTCCCGTTCAGCGCGGTGATGGCGTTCATCCTCGCATCGCCTCTCATGAATCCGACCATCTTCTTCCTGACCGCGACACAGATCGGACTCGACATGGCCGTCGCGAGAACCGTCTCAGCGTTTTTACTCGCGGTCATCGGCGGAGTCCTGACGATGACCGTCTTCAAGAAGATCTATCAGCCGGTCGGGGAGTCGAACACGCAGGAACAGCGAGCGGAACGAACCCTGGTGCAGGATCTCTGGTCGAATACGCGCTATATCGCAAAGTATTTCTCGGTCGCGCTGCTCCTCAGCTCCGCGGTCCGCGCACTCATCCCCCCGGATGTCATCGCGAAGCTGTTGGGCGGCGAAGGTACTGTCAGCACGCTGGTCGCCATCGGCATGGGGGTTCCCTTCTACACGTGCGGAGGGTCTGCGATCCCCTTCATGGAGACGCTGATGGAACTGGGGATGCAGAAGGGGCCGATGCTCGCTTTCTTCATCGCCGGTCCGGCGACCAAACTTGAAACGCTCTATGCCTATAAGACACAATTGGGGACGCGCGTTCTCGTATTGTATCTGGTGATTACGCTTGTGTTCTCGTATCTTGCAGGAGTGCTATTTACATCCCTTTGAATGATGCGCAATCTATGACAAATTTCTCCCGCATCTTCCGCGCGATTCTTCTCCTCGGCATCATCTCCGCCTTCCTCGTTTGGGATCTCTCGCAAGCGCACAGCAAACTCTCGCTGGCATACGACTCCTTCTTTCCCGCAGCGGAGTCCAAAGCCGCGGATGCTTCCCCCACCACCGTCTCAATCGTGCGTTCGAACGATCTCGCACTCGGAGGAGACACGTGCGGTGTAACCTCCGAAGCCATCACATACACGACGATCGAGAAGATGGTCCGTCGCGCGGTGGAACTCGCAGGAGGGTTGCAGGGGATCGTCAAGAGCGGAGACACGGTGCTCATCAAGCCGAATCTCGTTCAACAGGATTCGAGCGGAAGCGGAGGAGTTACGGACGTCCGCGTCGTAAAGACGCTGGTCTTCCTCGTGGACGAGATCGACCATGGCAACATAAGAATCATCGTTGGCGACGGATCGCC
>JBFYQI010000340.1:0-5829 GCA_041302875.1 Ignavibacteria bacterium | reverse complement strand
GCCGACCTTGACCACGACACTGCCGCAGGCATACGTCGTCCCGCGAGCCCTCGCCTCTCTGCCTCTTCTCGCAGGCCATGGCGTTCAGCTTGAAGTCGTCAACACGCCAACGGAACAGATGGTTCAGCGCTCCATGATCGACAGTGTCGGATATGAGGTGGTGGAAGAAGATTCCGTTCTGCGCGTCTATACACACACGGTCGAAACGACTGCGACACTCCAACCGGGTGATATCATCGTGCGTCTGAACCAGCGGCAATCGTATCTCCTGGCCACGGCATTCGAGCCTCAATCCCTTTGGGGACTCGTCAAGTATCCGGAACACGAGTCGCTTCTCCGCTCTCGCGAGTTTCCCATTCTCCGCATCCCCTGACAGAATGACCCTCCCAGCGTCTCGGACACCATGAAACCACTCCATCCGCTGGAGCAGGAGCCGCTTCCGCCGATCGATCGGATGGACTTCATCACGGTGCGGCTTCCGTTCGTCCATGCCTTCGGAACGTCGGTCCAAACGTGGACGCACAAAGAGGCACTGCTTCTTCGTGTCACATCGGGGAGCGAGGCGGCATGGGGTGAATGCGTCGCCGATCCCGACCCCTTCTACGCGTACGAGACCACTCAGACGGCGCGGCATATCATCAAGGATTTCCTTCTGCCAATGGTTCCACAGAGCCGGACGCTCGGAGATCTCCTTGCGGCATTTCGGCATGTGCGAGGTCACGGCATGGCGAAGGCGACGGTGGAAAATGCGCTCATCGTGCTGATGGCACAGCGGCGCGGCGTCGCACTGCACGCGTTGCTCGGATATCCCCCGCGGAAGATCATGTCGGGGATCAGTATCGGATTGCGTGAGACGCCGGACGAATTGCTGGATGCGGTGCATGCCGCCGTTCAGAAGCGGTATCATCGTGTGAAGATGAAGATCAAGAAGGGGAAGGATGTCGAATGGGTGGCGCGCGTGCGCGACCGCTTCGCCGACGTCCGCCTCATGGTCGACGCCAACGGCGACTACACGCTGGACGACACGGATCATCTGAAGAAGCTCGACGCATTCGACCTCATGATGATCGAGCAGCCGCTCTCGTACTCGGACATCGTTCAACATGCGACACTGCAGAAGCAGATGCGCACGCCGTTGTGTCTGGACGAATCCATCCTCACGGTCGATGACGCGCGCGCGGCGATCGATCTCGGCGCTTGTCGCATTCTCAACATCAAGCAGGGGAGAGTGGGGGGATTGCTCGAATCGATGCGCATGGCGGCGCTGGCGGCTGAACGGGGGATCGAGGTGTGGTCGGGAGGGATGGATGAAACGGGGATCGGGCGGGCGTTGAACATTCATCTGCAAACGGCTCCCGGATTCACGCTTCCCGGCGATACGTCGGAAACGAGCAATTACTTTCACGAAGACATCGCCGATCCCCCCGTCGTGCTGGATGAGAACGGTTTCATTGAGATCCCTTCCGGACCCGGTCTGGGGATCTCCATCGACTCGCAGCGGCTGGAGCGCTACACCATTGCTCGAGAACGGATTCGTTGAATCCTCCATTCTCCTGTTGTCCCCCCTCACCTTGCGCTTTTCTCCCCAAAGAATTAATTTGTACGCCGTCAAACAACAGTACACCGTTTTTGGTGCTCCCAGATGTTGTGTATTCACAGCGCACAGAGGAGAAGTTCCATGGAACGTGGAACGGTCAAATGGTTCAATCAGGCGAAGGGCTTCGGATTCATCAAGCGCGCCAGCGGCCCCGACGTGTTCGTGCACTACAAGGCGATCGAAGGCGAGGGCTTCAAGTCGCTCAATGAGAACGATGAAGTTGAGTTTGAGGTACAACAGGGACCGAAGGGTCTGCAAGCCACAAAGGTGAAGAAGGTCTGAATTCGTTCCGCGGTTGTCCAAACAGCAAATCCCGACTTGCGCAAAGCAGGCCGGGATTTTCTTTTGACTTTTGACTTCTTCCTTTTGCCTTATCCTACCAGGCCAGGACCTTGTCAATGCAGGTGATGAGGTCTGTCACGCTGTACGGTTTAGTGACGAAATCGTTCGCCCCCAACTTCAGCGTCTGGATCGCGATGGACATGTCGTCCACCGCGGTTGCCATAATGATGCGCGTCCGCAGCTCTTGTGATTTCATGAATTCGAGCACCTCGACGCCGGTCTTGTTCGGCATACGAATGTCCAGCAAGACCAGATCGTAGGAATTCGTCTTCAGTTTTTCGATGGCGAGTGCTCCGTCAACGACCGGTTCGACCTGGAACCCAGCCTGTGCCAGTTCGTCTGCGACGATCGTGCGAAGCCCGTCGTCGTCTTCGGCAAACAAAATACGAGCGTTCATGCGACCTGCTTGTTTTTGAATTGGTTGCGCGTGGCACCGACGGCACCGTGCACCGTCGGGAATGAATGTTCCGTCTTATCCCACTTCAACGGCTTGTCTTCCCTCGTTGCGTGAACATACTGTTTCACTGCACGAAACGCTGCAACGAAGTTCACAACGTTCGATACAGGCAGCCGGAGCACGCCCATCAGACCGGCGAACCACCCGTACACATGTGAAACGAAGAAGAAGCGGTGTGCAGCGCGCCAGAACATCAATGTGGTCGTCACCAGACCGATGTACCAGAGAACAGAATAGGGCCGGATGATCGGCTCCAATTCGTGATACTCCTCAAGCACCCACCGCAAAAGCTCCAGTGCAAAAAACAAAAAGAGAACCACATACGCAAGCATGGTGACAAGATTGGAGAGCACCGCTTTGCGGTCCCGATACAGACTGAATTTGAACTTCCAATCCCCCATCCAGCCGTAGTTCTTCCATGATTGCAGGCAAATACCGATGAGCCAGCGGGTCTTCTGCCGGACCGCCGCGGTGAAGGTCTCCGGGAAGTACGCCCTTGTGGCCACCTCCAGGCCGAACGGCTGGTGGAGAAAGAGGATCTTGGCCTTTCCCATTGCCAGACGAAGAGCGATATCGTAGTCTTCCGTCAGGGATGCGCGCGCGAACATGTTCTTTGCGAACGACGTGCCGATGAACTCGATCAGCCAGCGGTTGTAGCCGGTTCCCACCCCCGCCGAAGGAACGAATCCGACAAAATGCTGGCGCACGACGAGATCCTTCAAATGATTCTCCGCAAACTCGTCGGCGTAGGTCCATGCGACAACCTCCCGCTGGGGAACTTCCAACGGAAAGACGGGGAGCTGGACCATATCGTACTCGGGGACGAAGTAGTTCACGATCTTGAGCGACATCGGATGAATGATGTCTTCCGAGTCGTGCATCAGAATGATGTCATACCGGATCCCTGTCTGGTTCTCGTACTGCCGCATCCCCTGATGGATCTGATTCAAGTTGTCCGCCTTGGTTGAAGGACCTGGATTCGGACCAACGACGGCGTGGACGTGGGGAAAGCGCTTCGATACTGCATTCACGGCATCGATTGTCTCGGGATCGTTCGGATAGACGCCAACGAAGATGTCGTATGCCTTGTAATGGATCGTCGAGCAGGCTCGCTCGAGCATATGTCCGATCACGGCGGATTCGTGCCATGCGGGAACGAAGACTGCGATCGGCTTCTCAGGGGTCGTATGAAGCTTGGAAGGGGGAAGACCGCGAAGTTGCTCGATCCATTTGGGGAAGAAGAGGGTATGGATCCAGTAGTAGAAATCAACGGCGAGATCCTCGATGCCGTTCCAGAGCAGAAACACGGCGACGAGGTAGGTCGCGAAGTAGAACACCGCGTGACCTGTATCATACACCGAAAGGAGAAAGTCGTACACTGGCAGCATTGATCGTCGTCCTTAGAAAGGGCGCTCCCATACGACAATGAGGCGTTGTGTTCCGTACGCCGAGCCATACGGGGAATCGATCCTGGAATTGCCCACGTACAGACCGCGCTTCGCTTCCAGCATCACAAAGATGCTCCATGCGTGATTCGGTATGATCCGGATCCCGAGCCCCCCCTCGACCGAGTTGTTATAGAACTCACGCTTTGAATCCTGTGTGACATCAAGACGTGCGTACAGATCGAGCGCCGATGTGCCCCATTCGACACATCGTACACCGCCGCGGCCTTGAATCGAGGAGATCGCATTCTGGTAGCGAGAATAGTATCCCAAGGATCCGCCCGCATCGGCAAAGAACGAACCGCTGAACCGTGCGGATTCCGTCACAGCAGGGATCGGATAAACCCCAGTTCCAAACGAGAGGACCGCGCGCACATCTCCCTGCGTGCGCGGCCGGCCTTCCCAGAGCTTCGTGTTGTATGCGATGCCTGCCTGAAGGTCGATCGCCATTCCCTCGAACGGGAGATACCGCAATCCTGGCGCGAGCAAGATATAATTGTCCGCGTAGATCTCCGGGATGATCAATGAACCATCCGAACGCGTGTCTGCATTGATGCCGAGGGTGAACGTCGCGGACAGTGTGCGGACGCTGTTGAGATGCCATCCCCCCTGAAGCATCAGCCACAGAATGCCGTCCTTGAACCGCGAATCGTAGAGAGCGGCCGTCGACGTCCGGGCCCAGAACGGCGTGCGATTGGCTCGGCGCATATCGTCGAGGATCATGAGCGCACTACGGGCACGTTCGCGGAATTCAGGATTCGTACTCTCTGTCAGGGAGCGGAACATCGTGCTTGCTTCGTCGTTTCGGTTCAGGCCGCTGAGCACGTAGGCGATCTGGAGCGCGAGCGTGTCGGATGGACGGATGCGATGGGCTGTCTGGAAAAGCACAAGGGCCTCGCTTGGAACAGAGTCCACCACTGCGTACGCTTGTTCGAGCGTGCGCGCGTATCGCGCGTTGCCAGGGTCTTCCTGCGCAGAGGAAATGCTGATGGTTCCCACGATCAGAAGTGGGAATATCAATTGTCGAATATGCACGAGCTCGGCTTTCTCCAAGTCAGCCGGCGAACAGAAGGACCACGCGGGTCCCGGAGGGATTCAATGAGCGGGTCGCCTCCCCACTCAGCATTGCTCAACCAAAGTACAGAAGAATTCGTTCAGTTGCGGAGGAGTGAAGTCGAAAACCGCCCGGATTGTGTGACGGAGCGCACAGAATCGGGTGTGAAAAAAGAAATCCTCCACTGTGGGGCGAAACGAACCGCAAGGGGGAAAGCGATGCGTTCGCCCGCACAAGGAGGATCTCTCTTGACCGCCATCGCATCGAAGTTCGCGGGCGGAAACATGATATAGGAACAATATAACCACAAATCTATCTATATATAAACTGTCCCTAAAAGAATTATTCCTGCATGTTGCCTCATCAATTCTCACGGACATCATGCAGCAAGACTATCTGAAGCAGATCGGGGGACGGATCCGGGATCTCCGGAAGGATGCGGACCTCACGCAAGAGGAACTTGCTGACCGCTCCGGCATCAACGCCGCGTACGTGGCGCGCATCGAACGCGGTGAAGTGAACGTTACCATTCAAACCCTCGTCAACATTGCGCAGGGACTCAAGGTCGAACTCTACGACGTTGTTCGTCCGGCGCGGACGTTCCCCGATCCGGTGAAGCTTCGCAAGGATGCACAACGGCTCCTCTATCGCCTCGACGCACCGACCCTCGCGCTCGTGAAGGAGTTGTTGGAACAACAGCGCAGGCTGCCCAAATAGCCGATTCTTTCCGACCGTACCGCATTCTCGCATCACGTTCCTCCACCCGCAACCAACCGGCTCGCAGGCCGTAAAGGGAGAGAATGCGTCATTCCTCCGATGCTGCCCGTTTGTTCCACAACGAACTGTGAAACGTCATGAGCACGAGAAAGAAAATCGGTCTGTCCGTTCTTGGCGCCGCGGTTGTTGGCGCAGGGTTGTTTGTCGTTCTCGGTGG
>JBFYQI010000479.1:0-5489 GCA_041302875.1 Ignavibacteria bacterium | reverse complement strand
GCTTTCGTTCCAGGGAGCCACCCTCGGTTGACGGCGATGATCACGAAGGCGATCCATGCGAAGAGGAACAACCAGCCCCACGAAGCGGTGAAGGCTTCTCCCGGCGTCGGTGTGGTCGCGATGCCGCGGATCGCTTCGGCGGGAGTTGGCGAGTTAGCGAGCCAATCGATCAAACCGCGTGCGCCAAGAATTGAAGAGAAATAGAATACTGCGATGTACAAGAGGCCAAGGAGAATGCGAAACACAACAAGTGAATCACTTGCTGCCGGGGAGCGTTGGCGCACACGGCGTTCCTGAGCGGACGGACTGGCGTCGATATCCTTGGGGTGCTCCTGTTGCCAAAGAAATCGATGCAATGGTGTGCAGAACCGGTGGCCGGTTCGGCTGAGAACGCCCTCGTCGCTGATGGGAGCACCGCAATGGTCACAGTTCATCGGTCATTCGTGCCGCTTGAAGTCGACGAGTTCCTTGCCGGTGTGTATGATGAGATCGATGGCCCATTTGGTGATGATGACCGCACTCAGGAGCCCGCTCAGTGCGTCGAGGAAATCAAGCCGGTAGAAGTACCCAGCGGTCAATGCGACAATGGCGGTGACGCTCGTCAAGGCGTCTGCAAGCACATGTAAATAGGCTGCCCGCATGTTATGGTCCCCGTGTGCTTCGTCATGCCGCAGCGCGAGTGCGCTCGCGATATTGACACCGAGCCCGATGAAGGCAACGATTATTGCCTCTTCGTATCGGATGGGAAGGGGAGTGATCAATCGTCCGAATGATTGAACCGCCATTCCGATCGCGACGATCTGGAGAAGAATGGCACTGGAGAATCCGGACAGCGCCAAGAGCCTCTCGCGGCTGAACGAGGACGTTCGCGTCCGCTGGAATTTGCGGGCAACGATGTATGCCGTCCATGTGAGGCCGAGCGCGAGCACGTGGGAAGACATATGATAACCGTCGGCAAGCAGCGCCATCGAATTGGTCGCGTAGCCGGCGGCGATCTCGGCGATCATGGTGACCGCTGTGAGCATCACCACGAACCGGGATTTCCGCTCATGCAGGAGCATTTCATCGGCCCGCTGCGTCGTCGTTGTCACCTCGTCCGAGTTTGTCCGCATGGCCTCGCGCTGTTCCCGTGGTTCTCGAAGTCGTTATGGGTTGAGTTGCCGGCTGAGTTCCGACAGGGGGTCTTGTGCCGTTCGGTAGCCCAGTGAGATCAGCTCGTCGGCCCGGTCGAATTCCATCAAATGAAAACCACTCAACGGAGGACGGATGAGAACCTCGGGCTTTTCCAGCACGAGCCGACTTTCGGTGATGCGTACTTCCATGATGTGGAGGGAAGCGGTCAAGACCTCAAACATGCTCGGCGGACGCTCGCGTTCGAGCATGGCACGGAACCGCTTTGCGGCGATATTGGGTGAGGAACGCAATCGCGACTTGACGCGTGATGCCGCTTGCTTGAATGCATTTCGCTCGGCGTTGGAGGGTGATCCGGAGTCGTCACGACGGGACGATGCGCGCTTTGCCGCTGAGCGTCCGGAAACGATATCATGGTTGAGATCAACCGCGATCACGATGTCGGCTCCGAGAGCTCGTGCAACGCTGACCGGAACGGGATTGACCAGACCGCCGTCGAGCAGGATGCGGCCATCATGGTTGACTGGGGTGAGAATTCCCGGTACGGAGATGCTCGCACGCACTGCGCTGAGGAGATCTCCGTCAGCGAGAATGACCTCGTGTCCCGTTCCCAGATCGGTCGCCACAGCGCGAAATGGGATGGGGAGCTCGTCAAACGTGCGGGCGGGGAGATGGGATTTGATGAACCCTTCGATCTTCCTGCCGTTGATCAGACCGGAGCGGGGGAAGACCGGATCGAACATTGAACCGATCGTTTTCCAGTCAAATCGGCGGAACTCCGCCTCGAGTTCCCGGATCCGTCCCGCCGCATAGACTGCGCCGACCAAGGCGCCAATGCTTGTGCCTGCAATGACGTTTGCTTCAATCCCAGCCTCCTCCAACGCGCGCAGTACGCCGATGTGCGCGAGGCCGCGCGCCGAGCCGCTTCCCAGCGCGAGGCCGATGATTGGACGGCGGGTGGGAGATTTGGAGGATGGGAGATGGAAGAGTTTCACCGGCGTTCGTCAGGTGTTGGAACAAGATAACACCGGATTACGAGAAATGGGAACGAGTTCTACGCCCGCAGCGCTTCCTCGACGAATCGATGCAATTTCCGTTCGTCGAGTTTGCCGTCCGTTCGAACGCCGCTGCACAGATCGAGCCCGAATGGTTGGACCGTGTCGATCGCGTGGCGGACATTCTCGGGTGTGAGACCTCCCGCGAGGAAGAGCGGACAGTGCGCGTTGTTGCGAATCCTCCGGCTCAGGGTCCAGTTATGCACTTGGCCGGTGCCGCCAAGAACCTTGACCGCGAGGGTCGGGTTCCCGCTGTCGAGCAGGAGGGCGTCCACTTCGGAAGAGAGCTCGATCGCTTCCTCCACCGAGCGTTCGTCGAGAACGTGGATGACCTGAACGAACTTCACAGAGGGGAGCGCCGTTTTCAGTTGTCGGTGTGTACCATGTGTGAGTGCATCCACGATTTGTATGGTATTCGTGTGCGTGCGTTTGTGATGGGCAATGATTGCATCGACGGTGGTTTCGCTTGTGAGGAGGAACGTGGCGATCGGAGGGGGAATCGATGCGGCGATCTCCTTGATCCGTTCATCCGAGATCGGTCCGGGTCCGCTCGGCATGCGGGCAACGAGGCCGAGGGCAGAGGCACCGCTGGAGATGGCGAGCTTCGCTTCATTGGTATCCTGGATGCAGCAAATCTTGATGTGTGGAGACATGGTGGAATTATCAAGGCTAAGAAGTGGAACGGTAAGAAAAACACTTCAATCGCGAACGCCCCAGAGCACGATGACTGAGGGTGGCTCTGCTATCCCTTCTCTTCCGATCGTGGGTCGATCGTGATGCTGATCTTGTCGACGCGGAGTCCGTCCATATCCAGCACTTCGAAGCAATGACGGCCCCAACGGAACGTGTCTCGCTCGGCGGGAACGCGTCCGAGCACCGCCATCATGAATCCGCCGACCGTCTCGACCTCGTGACCTTCTGCGATCGAATGGAGATCGATCTTCAGTATCGTTTTGAGTTCGTCGAGCGGGAGCATCCCGTCCACGAGCCAGGAACCGTCGGAACGCTGGAGTGCCTTGGGTACATCCCGATACGAGACATCACCAACCAGTGCCCGCAAGACGTCGGTCGCTGTGATCAGTCCCTGAAGGCTTCCATATTCATCCACGAGAAGGGCGACGTCGCTATTGGTCATCTTGAACTTGTTCAGGAGTGTGAGGCTCGGTACGGACTCGGGGACAAACAGCGCTTGCCGGGTCACGGATCGGGGATCGGGAAGGCGGCCGGTGAGACATTGGTCAAGCAGATCTTGGGTTCGCACGACGCCGAGGACGTTATCGAGAGAATCTTCGCAAAGGGGGTACAGGGCATGAGCGGATTCACTGATCTTTTGACGAAGTTGAACCGGTGTGTCGGAGGTGAACAGCACAACGAGTTCTTTCCTTGGCGTCATCATCGTGCTGGCCCGCCGGGCACCCAAGCGAAAGACCCGGTCTGCGATCTCCCGCTCCTCACGTTCGATCGCCCCTGCATCAGCCGCTTGGCGAAGCAGGATCCTGATTTCCTCCTCGGTCACGGGGAGCTCTGCCATCCGACGCACGCGAAGCAGCCTGAGTATCCCGGCTGTCGAGGCATTGAGGAACCACACCAGAGGTGCGCCGACCCGAGACAGCACCTGCATGGGAAGGGCCATTAACGCTGCGATCCGTTCCGGTTGACCCAAGGCGATGCGCTTGGGCACGAGTTCGCCGACGATGAGCGAAAGATATGTGATCCCGACAACCACGATTCCCATGGCGAGCGTTTCCGCATAGGGAGCGAGTGCTGAGATTCCGAGGAACGAGTGAGAGAGTACTTGCGCGATCGTGGCGCCCCCATAGGCTCCAGCCAAGACACCAATCAGCGTGATGCCGACCTGGACTGTGGAGAGAAAGCGCTCCGGATTGGACGCGAGGTCAAGTGCCCGGCGTGCGTTGCGATTGCCCTCCTCGGACCGCTGAAGGAGTCGGGATTTCCGAGACGAGATAATGGCGATCTCGGACATGGAAAAGACTCCGTTGAGGATAGTGAGGAAGAGAATGACGAGGACTTCGATGGCGATCGTGGTCATGGTTAGCCTATTGCGATTCCCTGATCATGTAGAGTCGATTATCCTCCACGAGATAGAGCATCGGCGCGACCAGGACGTTCGGATAGCGGAGCCGCAGTCGCTGGACCTCGCTCAGGGCGAAATCGATCTCATTGCCGATCTCAAACATCGGCGCGTACTGATGGAAGTGCTCCTCCGCGGCTTGCGGTTCCCACCCTGCAGTCTTGACCAGCCCCCGGACGAAGTCATCCTTCCGCTTCACCAAACCAACCATTGCGCAGTGGTCATGGACCACAAGGGCGATGTGCTTCACGTTGCCGACACCGATCGCGTACGAGACTTTGAATTCGCTGTATCGAAGATTGGCCCCGCCAGCCCGGATGATGAATGCGAAATTGTCCGGGATGCGAAGCGATTTGCGATTATCCATGCACATCCCGATCAGGAGTTGTGCATTGGTGTACGCTTCAAGCGGTCGAGCAAGATTATGGTATTCCAGAAGCAGCGAGATCGGCGTATCGCGATACGGAACGGGGATGTCTTCAACCGATGCGATGGAAATGAGTCTGTTCATGCGAGCGCCGTCCTTGGATGTGTTGGTAGGAACGCAGCCGAGGCGAAAAGAATTCCTCTACCGTTCCGTAATCACGAGCATTTCATAGTCTTCGGTGGTAAGAGCATCGGTCCGGCTGAAGGCACCAAGTTTCGCTCCAAAAATATCGATCTTCGTGAATCCGAGGCTCTTGAGCAACCAAGTGATCTCGCTTGGCACGTAGTACCGTTCGTTGCAGATCAGCTCCTTCGTGCGGCCATGGTCGTCGACGAATGTTGTCACGTTGTGGTCGCGGAAGGTCATCAGGTCAAAGGTGTTCTTGTCATATGTTGCGTTTCCGCCCTTCGACTCAGCTGCAAGGAAATCTTTGACCGAATGAAAGAGGGGAAAAAGACCGTTCAGTGTCGTGAAGATCAATGTGCCGTGCGATCGCTTCAAGGCGCGTGCCGCGCTCTGGAGGATCTGATAATTCATCTCGTCGGTTTCCATCAGCGGGAATCCACCTTCACACAGCATGAGCGCGACGTCGAATTCATCGTTGTACGGAAGTTCACGCGCGTCGAGTCTCCTGAACTCGATCGATAGCGATGCCTGCGCGGCTTTCTCGCGGGCTCTTGTAAGCTGGGCCTCTGAGAGATCGATGCCGACGACGCGGTAGCCCCGCCTTGTCAATTCGATCGCATGGCGTCCTGTTCCACACCCGATGTCGAGGATGCGGAGG
>JBFYQI010000276.1:0-8760 GCA_041302875.1 Ignavibacteria bacterium | reverse complement strand
GACCATGGCCCGAATCCTCATTGCTTCTCTCATCGCCCTTTCTCTCAGCTCGACCTGCCTGCGTGGAGGCGACATCAAAGGTCGCGTGTTCGACGCGCGCACCGGAAAACCACTTGTCGGTGCGGTCATCCTCATCGTTGATGGAGACATGGGAACGAAGTCGATCGCGAATGGATATTTCCATATCAAACGTGCTCCGGCGGGATCTCACAACCTCATTGCTGAATTCCCCGACTATCGGCCTCAGTCGATCGACAGCGTCTTTCTCCGGCATGAATCCGTCGTCTTCCTCCAATTTGCGCTTCGCCGGGAAATCGACGTCGTAGATACCGGCGCGTTCGCGATCCCGCTGTCCCGCGTTGGTGTGATCGATCCATCCGTGTGGAATACTCCGACCCCTGATTCCACGAGAACAAAGATCCGTTGACCGTGATACTTCGTTCGGCTCATCGGCTGTGGATCATCCCCCTCGCACTCGCCGTTCTTGATCTCGCCTGGCGGCTGATCGCCGGCTTCTCGCTTCTCGTAATCCTCCCGTTTGAATCGGCGCTCTTCGCCGCGGCATCCTTGCTGCTGGTGATTGTTAACGTACGTATGCCGCTCGCGACACGAAGACTTCGTCGCCTCGAACTCGCCCTGGCAGGACTCCTGCTGCTCGGCGCCATTCGTGCCCTTCTCTGGTTTGTCGGCGGCGATGTGGCATCCGCCAACCTCGTTGTTCTCAGCATCTTCATCGCAAGCGGGATGACGCTTCTGGTCATCCGACACATGACGATCGTCCGTCCGCCGACAACTTCCTCTCCGGATGCGGAGGTGATCGACGAGTCAGCCCCCATCCCCGGGATTGGGGAACGATGGGGCCACGAGATCGCGGGGGTCGTGCTCGCACTTTTTGTGGTGGGAGCGACGGCAATCATGTGCTATCAGATGTGGGAGTACACGCCGGAACGAACCTTCATCAGTTTGCGGTATGCTGACCATCTTCGCGCAGGAGACGGACTGGTATGGAACCGGGGAGAGGATCCTGCGGTCGAGGGATACGAAAGCCTCCTGTGGGTTCTCCTTCTGGGTCTCGTTCAGTCCACCACCTCGGACGTCGTCAACGGAGCGAAGGTCGTTTCGGCGGGAGCCTTCGCGATCATGTTGATCCTCCTGTTCGTGTGGACCTATCGTGCGACCACGGGGAGATCGGAACCTCGTATAGCCCGCCTGGGGAGCACGGCAACCATCGCACTTGTTCTGCTCACACCCGGCATTCCACTCACGATTGTCTCTGCCTCCGAGACAAGTCTCGTCCTGCTTGCTCTCACGGTCCTCTTGATCGCCGCAGAAGCATTCTGCATTGCGCCAACCCGCACTCGCGCGGCCGCGTTCGGTGCCGCCTTGGCGATCGCTCTCCTCGCTCATCCGGTGCTGCTGCTCTTCTCCATCGCCACTCTCGCCGTCGTCGTGCTGATAGGGCAAGACAAGCGAATCCTCATCCGCAACGCACTCCTGCCCGCGGGAGTGGTGTTCCTCGGATGGACTGTGTGGCGCACCCTCCGGACCGGATACGTCATTCCGCATCCCCTGAACCGCCTGGACGTCACAGCAATGTTCTCCGTTTCAGGTCTTACCGCATTCGGAGATCTTCTCCTCTCGTCCTGGCCGTTGTGGATCTTCGCACTCGCAGGGGCAGCGACCTTGCTCCGTCGAAGCCGATCCTCTTACGTGTTATCGGGGGCACTCGTTCTTGCGCTGACCCTGGCTGCCGTCAAACCCGACGAGTTCTTCATCCTCACCCTCCCACCCTTGACAATCCTCACCGGTGTCGGGCTCGGGTCGTTCGTCACTCGATACGTTCGCGGACATTCGCTCATCGCATTGGTTGGATTTGCCATCGTCGCATTCGCGTGGCATAGCGGACGGTATACACCGATCCGCGTGCGAAGTGCTGATGAGATCCACGCACAACGACATGTCTTCGAAGCACTTGGACGTTCGCTTGCGGAGATCGATTCGACGGGAAAACGATCCATCGCCGTCGCACCATTCGGTGCGGTCGGATATCTCTCATCGTGGAGCATTATCGACCGAGCTGGCCGCCTTGGTCATGCGGCTCCGCTCGATGCATCCACCCTGCTCGAACTGGAGCCCGCTGTTGTTGCGCTTCAGTCACGCCGAACGAATAGCTTCGATCCCAGTTCCACGCATGACGCCGAGCTGTTCGGTCTCATGCAGCGAACTCCGTACCGGCCAGCAGCCGTTCTGGAGATCGACGCAGTCTCCTCGCTCTGGATCTTCGCAGCCGACACGCCAATCCTTCAGTCGCTTGGACCCCTGCTCCAACGTCGTTCCGGGGCATTAGTGCAGATCGAACCCGAGAAGAAACCGAGCAGATCTCGCCGCTGAAATTCGCTAAAACAGCATAACAAAAAAAAGCCCTCGCCGCGCCATCTGGGCAGCGAGGGCCACACACAAGGAACGTCGTGGACTCAGACCGTCTGTTCTTCTTCGACTTCGTTCACTTGTCCACCGACCGCGATCAATCGGCCGCGCACAAAATCAACGGCTTCATCGAGTGCATCGCGGAACTTCTCAAAATCCTCCTTGTAAAGGAAGATCTTGTGCTTTTCATATTCTTCTTCACCGATGCGCTTGCTCTCCGTGATCGTGACGTAGAAGTCCTTTTCTGACCGCGTGGACTTCACGTCGAAGAAATATGTCCGTTTCCCTGCTCGTACGCGCTTCGAGTATATCTCATCTTTGTAGTTATTCTCCAAGGCAAAACCTCCCTTCCCGGTTGTAGTAGATCCTGGTGACTCCCTTTCATTGCCTATCTTCGCACAACTGCGACTGTTCCCGTCACGGCTGATGCGCCGTTATCGGCAGACGCAATGACAAAATATACGCCCGAGGCGACGGTATTTCCCCGCTCGTCCGTCCCGTCCCAGAACGCCCGTCCGCCTCCCTGCGCCCGGAACTCTTTCACAAGAGAACCACTGGGTGTCATGATCTTGATGCTGGCGTTTTCGACCAAGCCCCGGATCACCAGGAGCTCGCTCGACGGAACGAGATACGGATTGGGGCCGAACTCGAGGGTTGAAAACGCCGCTTTCGTCTGCACCGCAGCGATCCGCAAGGCAGAGAGCCCCTTCTCGGTACCCAGATACACGATCCCGCGACGCTGATCGATGGCGATCGAGCGGACATCGTTGTCCAGCAGCTGGCCGGATGTCGATGCGACCGTGTACTGCGCGATCAGTTGCGTCCCGTCGGGACTGACAACGAACACGCCTTCCTTCGTTCCAACCCACTTGTTGTTCACCGCATCGACGGCGATCGCCTGAATGGACTGCTCACGCAAGGGCTGAGACGGATAGCGACTTGTCCGCGGACTTAGCGGATTCGTGATGATCGCGACACCGAGGTCCATCCCCACCCAGACATCTCCGTCGTTGTCGACGGCGAAACAGATGATGGAATTGCTCGACAATCCGTCGGAAACGCCCAGGTACCCCCATCCGCCGGTCGAGCTCGTTCCGCTGACCGTTCGCTCTTCGTTGAAGAAATAGAGCCCTCGATCCTTCTTGTCGGAGGGTTCTGAATTCCCGAGCCACTTCGTTCCGTTCCGATCGATAACCATGCTCTGGAACAGCCCCTCGGCCGTGTTGTACTGATTCTGATAGTACACGAAGCTCGTCTCGTTCACCATTCGCGAGAGATGGTTCCCGTTGATCGCGGTCCGGACGACGAACCATGTGTCACCCTGCGCATCGGGAACAACGCTCCCCGCGACAACGTATTGGGGATTGTTCGCAACGGCCCCGGCGAGGCTCGGGGTGGAATTCGCATCGATCCGGCGAGCCACGGAGTCTCCTATGATCTGGACGACTCCATTTCCCCATGAACTGATCCACACCGAACCGTTCAGCCCGACCGAGACCTTATAGTAGTCATTCGTCCTCAGCGCGGGATCGCGTGCAAGCGTGAAATTCTTCCAACGCTCACCGGCTGGCAGATCCGGCTGATACCGATAGAATCCCTTCCCGCTTCCATTCAGGCCCGACCCGCACCAAACGGCGCCGTCATCCGCGACAGCAAGACTGATGAACTGATTTGAATTCGGACCGTTCGGTGCAGCGAATGACCAGACGCTGCCCGTCTGTGTCGCGATGCCTGCCGTTGCCGTTCCGATCCAGAAGACATCTCCCGACGAAGCAACGCGGAGCGCGCTCCCTTGTACGCCCGTCAGTTCTATGGCCAACAGACCGCTGCCCACCGGATCGGCAAACCGATCGATCCGTCCGTTCCCACCCGAGTTGGAGAGCACCCACACGTTGTTCGCAGAATGCATCACGGCGGTCACACTGCGGCCCGCGATCTCGGGGATGCTCGTTGCGCTCATTCCATCGAAGATGCATGCACCGTTCGTGCTACCCGCAACGATACCTGAGCTGGTGGGTGCAAGGGCCGTGATGGACGCCGACATCCCCGGGAATGCAGTGCGAATCGTCCAACCGCTTGGGGAGGTCAAGTCGCGCGAGGAACGGCTGCCGAATGCGACCCCGAGCGACGTTCCGACCCAGACTCGTTCTCCCGCGATCGCAATGGACGTAACGAGAGGCGTGCCGCTGAAGCCGAATGAAAAGTATGTGTCCGCAAATTCTTCGCGCGTGAGAAGATACACGGACACGCCAAACTCACCGGCGATCAAGAGGGTGTCCCCGCTTTCGGCAAATCCTCGGATCGCCTTGTTCCGGCGCGTTGACTCGCGGATGTCATTGATGGAATACCACACCTCGGATTCTGGATCGAGGACATTGAGAGAGCCATCCGAAGCGCCGACCCAGACCTTGCGATCAGAGGATACATGGATCGCGAGAAGATCGTTCGATGTGAGACCGTCCGTGTTCGTGAATTGCCGGATCGCCGACGTTACGGTGTCCAGGACGAACACGCCGCCACTCGTCGCAGCCCAAACGCGGGAGCCTTCGATGGCGACCGCACGAACCTGTTTCTGGTCCGTGAAGCTCTCCCAGGTGCCGATACGCAGTTGAGATGCGAGCGGCATGGACGCCATCAACAGCACTATGAGCAGGCGCAGCGTCACTTCAACCCTCTTCGGTGCGGGCGTTTCCGTCCGAGCGAGCGCATGAGTCCGACCATCTCCAGCGCCGTCAGAACCGCATCGTAGCCCTTGTTGCCGTGCTTTCCCCCTGCTCGATCATGCGCCTGACGCACCGTGTTGGTCGTCAGGACCCCGAAGACCACCGGCAATCGATGCGTCAGCGCGACCTGCTGAATGCCGCGAGCCGCTTCCGCAGACACATAGTCGAAGTGGGGCGTTTCACCGCGGATGACCGCACCCAGGCAAATGATCGCATCGAGACCACCGCGCACCGCCAGCACATTGGCGACCTGCGGAAGTTCGAAGGCGCCCGGACACACATAGACGCGGCTTTCCTTGAGCGGCACCTCGTGGAAGCGGAGACATTCGATCGCACCATCCAGGAGTTTGCGGGTGATCACGGGATTGAACCGGCTGACCACAATGGCCAACCTTGCGTCTTTGACGGGCTCCGCCTTCCGCCGCTGTGTTGATCGCTTGCCGGTCATGGGATTCACCTGAAGAGTCGCTTGCGCATGTGTTCGACGACGGAGAGGGGGACCGTGTACGCACCGAGAGTGCTCTCGTCGCTCTTCTTTCCGCCATGGAAATCGGAGCCGCCGCACTCGAGCAGAAAATACTGGTTCACAACCCGACGGTAATGCGCTTGTTGGGTTTCACTGTGGGAGGGATGAACAGTTTCGATGCCGTCGATGCCGGCATTGATGAGCGTCAGCAGTTCTGTTTCGGTCGTCGCCTTGCCGGGATGCGCGAGGAACGTGAGTCCTCCCGCGCGGGCCACGAGCCGCACGGCATCGCTCGGCGTCAGTTGGAATTTCTTTTCGTACGCCGGGGCACCGGTGCCGATGTACTTGAGGAACGCTTCGTGATAGGTTTCGGTGAGTCCCTCTTCGACAAGCGCGGATGCGATATGCGGCCGTCCGATGGCCCCGATGCCCGCCTGGTCAAGGACCGACTCCATACGTAGCGGAATGTTGATCTTATTGAGCTTCTCAACGATGCGCTCGGCCCGCCGAAGACGTTCAAGGCGAAAGAAGGTCAGGTAGTCAAGGAGGTTTCGATCGGTGGGGTCGAAGAAATATGCGAGGAGATGGACATCCTTGTCCCCCAAGGCGACGCTGAGCTCGACGCCGGGAACGACCTCGACGCCCAGTTCACGACCGCATACGACCGCTTCGTCGATCGCCGCGACGTTGTCGTGATCCGTGATGGAAATGACACTGAGGCCGGCTGTGCGTGCCCGCCGTACGACTTCATACGACGTGTACACTCCGTCCGAGTGGAGGGTATGTAAATGGAGGTCGGCGCGTCCCGACATCTCCGCCATCTCTGCCATAATTCCCGCGCTCAACCGCACTCTTCAGCCGCACCGAACACCGGGTTGCTTTAGAGAAATAACTTACGGAACGCCTCGTAGTCGTTGATGATGAGGCGGTTTCCCTTCATCGAGACATGCCCATCGCGTTCAAACTGGTGAAGCATCCTTGAGACCGTCTCGCGGGATGTTCCCGCCATGTTCGCCATATCCTGCTGCAGCGGAAGGTCCTCGATCTCGACCTTCCCCTTTCGAAAGATCCCCAAGTCGTCAGAGAGCATCAGCAAGACGTTCGCCACGCGGCCGGCTGCATCCTTCAAGGACAAGCTCTTGATCTGCATGTCGGCTTTGCGCAGGCGCATCGCCAGTTCCGCCAGTAACGAGATCGCGACCGTCGGAAACTCGTGCAGGAGATCCAGAAACTCTCGACGATGGATCATGAACAACTCGGACTTCGTCGTTGCCACGACGCTCGCCGATCGGGCCATCCCGTCAAGCAGCGACATCTCGCCGAAGAACTCGCCAGGGCCGAACATCGAGAGGATCACTTCGCGTCCATCTTCATCCATCCGAACGACTTTGACCTTTCCGGAGATGATGACGAACAGCGCCGCGCCGCTTTCCTGTTCGAGAACGACGAGATTGCCTTTCTTATACTTCTGGCGCGTTCCCAGTTTCAGGATCTTGTCGAGCTCGCGCTCTTCGAGATCGGCGAAGATGGGAACATTGCGCAGGAAACCGGTATCTTCATGGGGCATGTCGTGCCGCCGGGGCTGGTGAATGGGGGTCTGCTTATCAATATATTTTAGGAACGCGTGAAATGCAAGGAGATGAGAAGGATCACTCAGTCGGCCGTGAGGAGCAAATACGTCAGGACACCCAGGCTTACTTGCGTGATCGCGAACGCGATGCCTGAACGTGCATCATACCGATGCATCGCATCCCGATCCCCCTGCGCCTGCGAGAAACGGAACGCCTCCGCGGCCTGATTCGCCTGGACCTTCCAATGGGCGGCAAGCACTCCGGAAACCGCACCCATCCCCAGCGCGCAAAAGACCGACCATGATCGCAGGCGATTCTCCGACAGGATCGATGGGGATGATCCTTCCAGAAGTGGGGTCCGTTGCGGCAATCGGGCGATCGCGGCGCGGAATCCCTCCCTTGTCGTTTCGATCATGAGCGTATCTGGCGGCTCCCCCACGGTGAGCCAGATGGGCAGGGTCATCCCTGAATTCATCAATTCAACGGGGGTCCTTCCAACGACCGAATCCCCCGAGCGCACGCTCACTCCCGAGGGGATCGAGCGAACCATGAATACTTGCGGAAGTATGTACTCCCGGCGCAGCGATGAATCTTGGAGCACCTGGAGCGTCTCCAGAACGGCACTCGCATTCCAGTCGCGCCGTGATGGAAAGAAGCAGGAAATGACGTGGGAGCCGGTTTCAACCGCAGCAGCCTCGAGCGGTGCACGCCCAAGGAACTCATCATCCAGATAGACCTCGGCTCCCGCAGGCTTCGTGGAAATCGTGACCGAGCCCGTCCGCGCGAGGATCCGGCCGCCGTCCTGAGCGTGAAGGGCAACGACACTTAGCGACACGATGAGAGATAGTATTTGAGGGAGGAACCTCATCGCGGTATCCCGTATGCGGTCACTCGACGGTCATCCGTCACGACGATGAACAAACCCTGGCTCACGACCGGCGCAACACGGAAGCGACCCTCGCCCTCCATTTGCCAGCGCACTTCTCCATCGCGGGCCGACCGAGAGACGAGCGTTCGGTCGAGCGAGCCAACAATGACCGCATCGTTGAAAGCGACGGCACAAGCAAGCGGTCCGTTTCCCTGCGCACGCCATCGTTCCGACCCTGTGTGAATGTCGATCGCACGAACCTCACGGGATGCCGTGCTGACATAGAGTTGACTGCCATCGGTCGAAAGATTCGCATACACCGCCCCCCCCACAACGGCGATCCAGAGCCGCTTCCCCGACTGCGTTTCGAAGCAGGCTACCGTCCCCGTCGTCGAGGCCACCATCACACGGTCGCCGGCGATGAGCGGCGAACCGAAGAGACTTCCATCAACCGAGGAGGCCCATCGCTGCGCTCCATCCGTGGCGGAAATCGCAAAGAGAGTCCCGTCGTCGCATGGGATAAATGCGGTCGAATCCTTGATCGCAGGAGTCCCCCTGAACGGCGTTCGCCCGCGAGACGACTTCGGCGCGAACACCCATCTCTCAGCCCCCGTAGCCGCATCAATTCCCAGCACGCGGCCGCCCAGCGTCGGAACGATAAGCACATCATTGACCAGCGAGGGAGATGCCTCCATCGGACCGGAG
>JBFYQI010000478.1:0-2832 GCA_041302875.1 Ignavibacteria bacterium | reverse complement strand
AGAAGCGGCAATTCATTACATACGGCGCTCGTGGAACCTCGAAGGACTGGACGAATGACGACGGGACCATCGCCCCATTCGCCGCTGGAGCTTCCATCCCATTCGCGCCGGAGATCTGCATTCCGGCTCTGAAAGCAATGAAGGACCGGTACGGTCTTCTGGTCTGGAACTCACACGGATTCGTCGACGCGTTCAATCCGTCGTTTGTCACTCCGCAAACGTCGCCTCAAGGATGGTTCGACACCGACCAGCTGGGCATCGATCAGGGTCCGATGCTGTTGATGGCGGAAAACTTCCGTTCAGACTTCATCTGGCGCGTGCTCCGCAATGATCCCGTCATCCGTCGGGGACTCGAGCGGGCGGGGTTTCGGGGAGGATGGATGAGTGAGGCAAATTCGAAACTTGACGAATGAGTATTTGTGATCATTCAACACAATGAGAAGCTGGTCCGGCAGACCGTTTCATTGAACGGCATGTGGGCGATCGCGGGGAGCGGTTCTCCACAGGAAGTGCCGACCGCGCATGCTGTTCCCATCCCGGTTCCGTCGGTCGTGGATTGCACGCTCAAGCCGTACGACTGGCGGGCGCATTCCTACCATCATCACACGCGTGCGTTCACGCTCAACGGTGTTCCCGCGTCCCGGCTTTGCATCCTTGAGATCCAGCAAGCGATGTTCGGCACAACGGTCCTTCTGAACGGTGCTGAGGTTGGGAGTTCGTATCACTGCTACACATCACACAGACATGTGCTGAACGACGCACTGGCCGCATCCGGGGAGAATGCGTTGAGGGTCGTGGTCGGTGATCGCGAAACGCTCCCGCCGGAACGACCGGTCGGCCGCGATCAGGAACGGAGCGAGTTCATTCCCGGGATGTGGGGGGATGTCAACCTGATCCTCTGCGGAAATCCTTTCATCGAAACCGTACAGGTGATTCCGAACCTTCGGGACGAGGTCGCGGAATTCCGGGTCTTCCTCCGGAACCACTCGTCTGCGGCGGTGCACTGCGATCTGACGACGGTTGTCGATACGCACAGCGAAGGAGGACCGGCCGCCTCCGGTCACGCATCTGGTGTCATCGTTCCCGCACATGGCGAGGCCATTGCGGCGGTCATGCACCGGATCAAGCACCCGCATGCCTGGAGTCCGTCCGATCCGTTCCTGTACGGTGCACGCGTCCAGGTCTCGGTCTCGGGAGAGGCGCGCGATGAGTGGTCGGGGCGCTTCGGAATGCGGGAATTTGAGATTCGCGGGAAGCAGTTCTTCCTGAACGGGAAGCCGATCGTCCTCCGCGGGGGAAACATCGCATTCCACCGGTTTCTCGGGGATGACCAGCGGCAGTTGCTTCCGTGGGACATGCCATGGGTCAAGCGGGCGTTCGTCGAAATTCCCAGGGCTCATCATTTCAACTTCTTCCGCTTTCATCTGGGTCACGCCTACAACCGCTGGTACGATCTGGCGGACGAATATGGATTGCTGCTGCAGGACGAATGGCCCTTCTGGAATGCGACCGGCTCGAACGCCGCCATTCGGGAGGAATTCCGCCGGTGGATCCTCGACAATGCCAATCACCCCAGCATCGTGATCTGGGATCCGTTGAACGAGTCGACGGATGATTCGGTCGTCTACGACATCATTCCCGAGATGAAGCGGCTCGATCCCACGCGGCCGTGGGAGTCGGTCGACTTCCATGAGCAGCACCCGTACATCTACTCGCTTGGGATGACGCGTAATCTCCGCACCGTCGGATATACGAACGCTTTGACAACGCTGGAGCGGTCAGCCGAGCCCGTTGTCGTGAACGAGTTTCTCTGGTGGTGGTTCGATGCGGAATGGAATTCCACCGTGCTGATGAAGGATGTGGTGGAACGCTGGCTTGGACGTTCGCACACAAAAAAGGAGATCGTTGAGCATCAGCGCTATCTTGCCGAGGAACTCGTCGGCCTCTTCCGCCGCATGGGTTGCGCCGCCATTCAGCCGTTCGTGTATATCAGCAATAACAAAGGACCAACGGCGAATTGGTTCGAAGGGCCGATCGCGAACTTGAAGCCGAAACCCCTCCTTGAGGAACTGAAGAATGCCTACGCGCCGTTTGGGATCAGCATCGATCTTGCGGACAGGCATTTCATGGCTGGCGACAATGTCCCGGTCGATCTTCACCTCTTCAACGACACTGAACGCCCTGCGACAGGAACGATCACCATCGGTGTGTACCGGCAAGATGAACTCATGCACGAAGCGGCAGGATTCGAGCTCGACCTCAAAGAACACTCGCATGCAGTCAAGTCGGTGGATGTCCGGATGCCTGTGCAGCCCGGGGAATACCGCTTGAGCGCGCAGCTTCGGGAGAAGGGAAAGCAGAACGAGGTCCTCAGCCGGCGGATTCTTCATGTCTTCCCGCGTGCAGCAGTGCGTCGGACGGATGCGCGGCCGCTCATCGTGCTTGATCCACTCGGAGAGGTCGCAACGCCCCTCGGCGTGAACGCCGATTCAGTCGCAGCATTTGAAAACCATCGCCTTCAGCCGGACCAACTGCTCTTTGTGAATACATTTGGCCTGCAATGTGATTCCTATCGTGATCGGCTCGATGAAGTGACGACGTTCGTCGAGCGCGGCGGTGTCTTGGTCGTTCAGGAGCCGGAATTCCGCACTGTCGAGCCGAGAGTCCTCCGTGTCACTCATCGGCTCACGCTCACGATCGAGCGGCGTCAGGATGTGGACAAAGGCGGCTACGATTCGTACGTATTCCCGGAAGATGCGGTCCACGCGCTCTGGCATGACCTGCGTCCTGAACATCTTCGCTGGTTCAACGGCGCTCCCGGGGGCGAACTCG
>JBFYQI010000237.1:0-3619 GCA_041302875.1 Ignavibacteria bacterium | reverse complement strand
CCCGAAGTCGGAGGCATCGCGGGCCTCAAACAGCAACTCCCCGAATGGACGATGCGATTCCTCCCGGCGATCGGTGAGGAGGGTTCGCCGGGGGTCGGCGGGGCTCTCGCGATCACGGTCGGTTCCTTTCTTGCATATGTCGGCGTGCAGTGGTGGGCGTCCTGGTACCCGGGTGCGGAACCCGGAGGTGGGGGCTATATCGCGCAGCGGATGATGTCCGCGAAGGACGAAAAGCACTCGCTGTTTGCGACACTCTGGTTCACGATCGCGCACTATTGCGTTCGTCCTTGGCCCTGGATCATCGTCGGGCTCGCCTCGCTTGTCCTCTATCCTGATCTCGGTCCGGAAGAGAAACGGCTCGGATATGTCTACGCCATGCGCGATCATCTCCCGGTCGGATTGAAGGGAATGCTGGTCGCATCCTTCTTCGCTGCGTACATGTCCACCATCGCGACCCAGTTGAATTGGGGTACGTCGTACGTGATCAACGATTTCTACCGCCGGTTCATCGATCGGGAGACGGATGAACACAAACTCGTGCGGATCTCGCGCTGGACGACACTCATCGTGATGGCCCTTTCGCTCGTCATCACCGCCCTGCTGGATACCATTTCCGGTGCATGGGCATTCATCATCGAGGCCGGCGCTGGCCTTGGCCTGGTGCTCATTCTCCGATGGTTCTGGTGGCGGGTGAACGCATGGAGCGAGATCGCAGCGATGCTTGTACCGATGCTCGTCTTCGGATTCCTGAGATTGTTCACATCGGTGGAATTCCCGGACACGCTCTACTACATCGTGGGAGTCACCACGGTGGCCTGGGTGGTCGTCACATACCTGACGGCCCCCACGGATGAGGAGACACTGAAGAGATTCTATCGCCAGGTCCATCCGGGAGGCATCGGGTGGAAACCCATCGCCGCCCTCCTGCCTGATGTTCAGGGAGACACCGGGTATGGCTCATTGATTCGCGCCTGGGTCTCGGGGATTGTGCTGATCTACTCCGCGCTCTTTGGAGTGGGGAATTTGATCTTGGGTGACGTTTTGATCGGTGCCGCGTATCTGGCCGTCGCACTGGTCGCGGCGTGGTTCATTTCGCGAATCCTCTCCCGCCTGGGATTCGAGCATCTTGTTCAGTAAGGCGTTGGAGATACTGGAATGGTGAAGACACCCGTTCGGCTGTTCGTCGCATTCGTCGTCTCGTTGATTGGTTGGACCATCTACTATGTCATGACCATGAGTGAGCCTGCAGATATTCTCTTCGTCAACGCCCGAATTCACACGATGGATGCACAAATGTCCGTCGCCGACGCCATCGCTGTTCGCGGTGAGCGGATTGTCGCTGTTGGTTCGCGATCAAGCGTCGAGGCGCGCGTCGAGGCCGATACAATGATCGATCTTGGCGGACGGACCGTGTTGCCTGGATTCATCGATGCACACGGGCATTTGCTCTCGCTCGGGCTGGCGCGAATGACGGTGGACCTCGTCGGCGTCTCATCCGAGGAAGCAGCGGCGGAGCGCGTGCGGGCGCGGGTCAGTGCCGTGAGCGAAGGACAGTGGATCAGGGGACGAGGATGGGATCAGAACGACTGGGCGTCGAAGCGATTCCCCGCACGGTCGGTTCTGGATCGCGCCGCGCCGCGGAATCCGGTCTATCTTGCCCGCGTGGACGGCCATGCCGCGTGGGTGAATGGCGAAGCACTGAAAGCGGCAGGCATTACGCGATCGACGCAGGACCCGCCCGGCGGAAAGATCCTTAGAGGAGAGAATGGAGAGCCCACGGGCATTCTCATCGATGCTGCGATGGAATTGGCGCAGCGTGTCATGCCGCAGCCCTCTGACGATGAGATGCGGCAGGCGCTTCGTCTGGCAACGTCCGAGCTTTCCTCTCTTGGCGTCACGGGGATGCATGACATGGGAGTGGACCTCAGGACGATCGAGCTCTACAAGGATCTGATCGACAAAGACGAATTCCCGCTCCGGGTGTATGCGCTCGTCGACGGTCCGGGGGAAACGTGGGACAGCATCCGTTCATCCGGACCGATCCTGGATTATGGTGATCGCCTGACCGTTCGCGGGATCAAGTTGTATGCGGACGGAGCGTTGGGTTCTCGCGGCGCCGCCATGATCGAACCGTACGACGACGATCCGGGGAATCGGGGGTTGACGATGGCTGACGAAGCGACACTGCAGGCGATCGTCGATGATGCGGTCGATCGGGGATTTCAGGTTTGCACTCATGCGATCGGGGACCGCGGAAACAGTCTCACGCTTGATCTCTACGCACGCGCTCTGGCGAAGAATGGAGTCGGCGATCGGCGACTGCGGGTGGAACACGCACAGATTCTGCATCCATCCGACATTCCGAGGTTCGCGGAACTCGGTGTCATCCCCAGCATGCAGCCGACGCATTGCACATCCGACATGTACTGGGCGGAGGCGCGCGTGGGACCCGAGCGGATCAACGGGGCGTATGCCTGGCGTTCACTGCTCAAGACCGGTGTGATCATTCCGTGCGGGTCCGATTTTCCCGTTGAGCATCCGGATCCGATCCCCGGCATTGCTGCTGCCGTGACGCGCCGCGACGCACGAGGAGTGCCTGCATCACAGCAAGATATCGTCGAGCACTTTCAGCTTGCGGATGCCAGCCAGCCCAAGAGCGAGCGCTACTCTGAAGGGTGGTATGGCGGGCAGCGCATGACGC
The DNA here is from genome assembly GCA_041302875.1 of Ignavibacteria bacterium. Taxonomy (GTDB): domain Bacteria; phylum Bacteroidota; class Ignavibacteria; order UBA10030; family UBA10030; genus JAKAJH01. The sequence continues at coordinate 918 of JBFYQI010000237.1, read as the reverse complement.
TTGTTGAAGCGATCCGCGGCTTCACCGCGTGGGGGGCGTACGCGGCGTTTGAAGAGGGAAAGAAGGGAACGCTCGAGCCGGGAAAGCTTGCAGACTTCGTCGTCGTGCGCGAGGATCCGTTCGGAATCCCGGACGATGAATTGCGCCGAATGCGGGTCGAACGTACCATCCTTGGAGGAAAGACCATCTTCGGCAACTAGCCCATCGATCGACCGGATTCGTCGCTGTGTTGTATTTCCTCCGAAATCTTCGTAGGTTTCTTTGGTACGAATAACATCATCCCACACCGCCAGTTCTGTCCATGCCCTATAAAGTGCTCGTCGCCGATGACGATGAAGGCCAGCGCCGCTCCCATGGATTCGCCCTGGAAGTCGTGACGGCGATCGTCGAGGACGAGATTCACATCGTTGAGACGGCCACGAGCGGGGAGACGTGGGAAAAGATTCGGACAGAACCGTTCAATCTGATCATCCTCGATAACGATTTCAAAGACCTGCACCTGAAAGGGCATCTTCCGGGGATCGCGTTGCTCCAGCTTGCGCGCAAGGAAGGCGTCAACCGGAAGACTCCGGTCTTTTTCTGCAGCGCCGACGCCTACGATACCTTGAAGGCGATGGTCGAAAAGCACGGCGGCGCGTATCTTCCCAAGGTCGGGTACGATATCGAACGGGTTGCCCAGTTGTTCGCGGACGAGTTGCTGAAGAGAAAATAGCGGCGCTCTGCTCGCACTCTTGTAGTTCAAGGTCGCCGCTGGTGGCCTTTTTTTTTCTCCATGAAAAAGAATTTTCAGATCCACGTTCTTGAAGGTGCCCTGTACATCGGCAGCGGCGCGTTCCTTTCCGCGCAGACGATGTATCCGGCGCTCCTCACCCGCATGGGAGCCGGGAATATTGCCATCGGAGGACTGCCGGTTGTGAC
>JBFYQI010000234.1:0-5045 GCA_041302875.1 Ignavibacteria bacterium | reverse complement strand
CCAGATCCCCCTCGAGGCCGACGATCCAACTGTGGAGAACCACGGTCAGCATCACTCCGACGGCCACGGTGATGATGGGGAAGAGACTGCGTGACGGATCGCGGAGGATCCCTTTCAGCAGGAAGAGGATCATGTGAACTTCCCTCGCAAGGCATCGGTTGCCTTGAGCTTTGCAATACGGCGGACGGGCAGAAAACTGACGATCGTTGTCACCACAAGCACGAGAAGTGTCGTTCCGACGACAAGGCCGGCGGTGAATACGGGAAACAATCGCTCCCCGACGGCAAAGCCGTACGATTCAGTCATTGCTGGAAGCTCCCAACCGGACCGGGCGAACATGCCGAGGAGCGGGATCCCGTACGCCGCGGCAAGCAGTCCTGCCAGCACCCCATGCATGGCCCCTTCGAGCGTGAAGAGCACGATCACCCCGAGGCGCGTCATGCCGAGCGCCATGAGCGTGCCGATCTCTTTGCGTCTTCGCCAAAGGGAGAGCACCTGCGTGTCGAAGATGGCGAGCATTGCAAGGAGCAGAAGAATGATGTACATGATGGACGAACTGATCGACTTCGATCGGACGACCTCGCGGATGTCGCTGAGCAGGAACTCCGTCTCTTTGAATTGCCACGTCGAGTCGCTCGCATGCAGGGTGCTTCCTTGTCGCGTGACGACGAGAGTCGCCTCGTTCTCCATGCGCGCAAGCTGCCGGAGTGTTTCCAGCGGAAGCCATACCTGGTTGTTGTCCACGGTTTGTACGGACGTGGAGAAGATGCCCGCGATGACCACATTGCGCGCGTCGAAGGTTCCTTTCGCATCGCGCCATTGGAGCGTCACCTGATCACCCTCCGAGATTCCGGTGCTCTTTGCCATGCGTGCGCCCACGATGGCGGGGATGATCCCGCTCTCCTCTTTGAGCATCGTGGAGGGAAACCGAAGGATCGTCTGGCCGGGATCGATTCCTTTGATCAGCAGAGTGCGCAATCTTCCCCGGACGCTCATGGAACCTTGCAGGATGAGGACCGAGGCGGCATCTCCGCGCAACTCCTGTTCCACCAGGACAGGGTCGACGAGAGCATGCGCGTCCTGCACAGTGAGCGGGTCGTAAGGATCATACAAGCGATGCCAGAATTGGCCTCCGCCGTACTCAACGTCAATCATCGCCTGTGCGACCTGTTCATTCATCCCCTGCAACAATCCCTGCATGGTGATGATCGTCACGAAGGAAAACGAAAGGACGAGGACGTTCAGCCATGTTCGGAGTCCCGCCCCCAGCAGGTTCCGGAGCGCGAGTTGTGGGAGCATCATGGTCGTACTCCAACGGATGCCGTCATGCGTTCGTCCGCGTCGACGCGTCCGTCCACCAGGCGGATCTTCCGTTCCAGGTACTGGATGACCTTCTCGTCGTGCGTGGAGAACAGGAACGTGATTCCCAGATCCTTGTTCAGCCTTAGCATCGTCTTGAGGATGTTGTGGGAATTTGTAGCGTCAAGGTTCGCCGTTGGCTCGTCGGCGAGGATGAGTGCGGGACGCTTGACGATGGCGCGGCATATCGCGACACGCTGGCTCTCGCCGCCGGAAAGCTGATGCGGCCGGGAATCCGCGCGGCCGGCTAAGCCGACCAATTCAAGGGATTCCATCACCATCTTCGTCCGTTCCGGAGCGCGCACGCCAAGAAGCAGGAGTGGAAATTCAACGTTCTCGTACACGGTATAGACCGGAAGCAAGTTGAAGGTCTGAAAGATGAATCCGATGTGCTTGTTCCGCACATGTGCAGCGTCGACATGTGAAAGCGCTCCGACCGATTCACCGAGCACGATCGCCGTCCCGGACGTGGGAGCATCCAATGTGCCGATGATATTCAGCAGCGTGGTCTTCCCCGAGCCGCTCGGCCCGACGATCCCGGAGAATTCTCCCCGTTGAATGACGAGAGAGACGTCGTTGAGCGCAACGAGCGGTGTTTCCCCCATCGGATACGTTTTCGTCAGGTGTTCAGTTCGAATGAGCGGTTCTGTGTGCATGTGCGAGTTCAGTGATTGAAGACCACCATAAGCATCCCTCCCGTGCCCGGCAGAGCGAGACCTCGCTGGGAAGGAAGAAGGAGCGCTGCGTTCTGCGGATTGGTGAACAGGATGAGATTCAGGATCCAGTCGTCGTATGTCCGCCGCCAGCTGAAGAAGGCATACGTGTCGGACTGAGCCTGGTCATGGTACAGAATCGCCGAGGCGTCGTCCAAAATGGTCACGGAATAGGTCAGCGAACCACCGACGAGTTTCAACGTCAATCCCGATCCGAGCGCCTTCGCAGTCGCGGTTTGGACGAAATACTCACCGAGGACATTGAGTCCGTTGCCAACCGAGAAGGTGTAGTCCATTCCGATGGTCATCGATTGTTGCCAGGGAAGCGGGAGGAGATCCGTGTGTTGGCGTGTGACCGTTCCTTCCGTCCAGATGCCGGGACCGATGTCCCACTTGCCGTCGATACCGATACGGTCCTCGGGGATCAGGGAGGAGCGACTCACGAAACCGAACGGTCCCGGCGCGGCGAGCGTCAATGCCGCCTGCCGATGATGGTAGGAGAGGGCTGCTTCGCCTGCGCCAAGCGGCATTTGGATCCGTCCGCCGTACTCCGCCGACGCCGTTCGCGAGGGAATGCTTTCCCATCCTTTGAGTTCGTCCCGGCCATACACGCCCCACATCCAGATGTTGGCGCTGTTCGCGAAGTAATAGCGCCCGAGCAGGGCATAGACTCCCGTCGTGATCTGCAGCGGATCGCGCGGATCCATCGCATCGAACCACATCAGCGGACGAAACAACACTGCGGAGCCGAACGTGATTTTCTGCAACCCCGCCCGGAACTCGAACTGCTGTGACGCATAGCGCATCCATCCGCGATACGGATCGAGTGACGATTCGCGTTCACGACGTTGGCGTGCGGGAAAGCGAACGGACGCGACCCCGTCGAATGCAAGTTCGCCGTCGATCGTCTGTTCTTCGCCGACCGGAAGTGTGATGAACACGTTGGGGAGATATCGCACACTGATGAGACCGTCCAGGGGATCGCCGCTCAACCGGGCGAGCGCAGAACACTGTCCCCGGGGATCGAGCGATTGTCCTGGAAGAAGGTGTGGACAGAGAACGGCCAATGTGAGGAAGACGCCGACGGATGTACATGCGCGCCGTGCTGTCATGCGAGTGTTCGCCGTAGACACAGTGGTGAGGGAGCGCGAGGGTGATGCAAGGTACAAGAGGAGAGTACAAGAAGCAACGAGATGAACGGGTTTTACGAGGGAATTTCGAATTATCCAAATCGCGCAAATCGTTCGAAGGAGTCCTCGTTGACTTCCGCGTAACACAGCGCTATTTTGCGAGAGTATAATCGGGAATCCAAGCCATGCGATGTGTACAACTGGGTATTGCAGTTCTAGCCCTTGCTGCGTGTCGTCCGCAGGAAGCCCCCGCACCGTTTCCCGCTGCTCCCGTGTGTACCTCGTTTGCAATGATCCGGTGGATCGATGACAGCAAGGGCGTGCGCATCGTGGAGATCGACACACTTCAGAAATTGCCGGCGCAACCGGGAGAGGCCGCTCCGGAATACCGCAACGCGGTCTCCGGCTTCATCCGCTGGACGATCGCACCGGATGCGCGGTTCATCATGCAGACGCTTACCAGCGATTCGTTTGGAGGCTTCATGTTCAATCAGCCGGTGGCGTACGACACGCTTCGGAGTCTGTTTGCGCGCGGCTCAACCTCGCGATTCCATCTCGTACCTTTCAAGATCATTCATTCCGACACCACGATCTCTTCGATCAGCGAAGAGTATCTCCCGTAACAGAAACCTCATCATCATGCGCTCAACCCTCAGTGTCATGTTCGTCGCACTCTTCGTTGCGACATCTCCCGTCGCCGCACAAACCGACTATCGTATCGTTCTTCGTCAGTTATACGTGGAGGCCGGGATACCGATTCGAATCGTGCCCTCGGGTGTGTACGGTCTCCGCGGTATCACTCCCCGTGCGGACGGATTCACTCTCCAGACGGAGCGAGATGCCCTGCCGTATCGTGTCGGTGCGGAATTGAATGCGATGGCGCAGCGCGTGGCTGGCGGAACGGAATCGAGCGAGTCGATATCGACGGACCATCCGATCAATGCGTCAATGGTTGTGGTCGGTGAAGCTGCGGCGCTTGCGGTGGAGGACGGTACCATCGCTTCGGATGGAAAGGCTGAAGGGAGCGTGGTGGTCGAAGGACGATCGACGCTTCGCGTATCCCTCGCTGTCAGCGGAACGCCGTTCTCGTATGTTGAGTCGTTTCCGGGCGTGCTGGCGTATGCGAATCTTGTCGGCGTGGATGCGAGCGGGAATGTGTATCTCGAGGTGCAGACCTACCGCTCAGAGATACCCTTGCGAATCGAGCGAGCAGTGCATGTGGTTGATGCGTCTGGCGAGCGACGCGGACGGCTGGTCCTCCCCACGCAACGGTATTGTACAACGGAGCGTGATCTGCAGATCGACGCGGTGGGGCATCTCTATCATCTGGTGACCGATGAAGAAGGATTCTCGGTGGTGTGCTGGTCGGGTTTAGCGGATGTTCATGGAGTGGATATCCTTCCCCCGTCGGAATTCCAACGCCGTATCCATTTCAATGACTTGGTGCCGGTTCCGGAAACCGAGCTTGAGATGCGAGCGCTTTTGAAGACGACTGCAGGAAGTCGAACCGAAGCACTCAGGATCGCCGAATCCTATGTCGTTCACCGGTACACCTGCACCGCCGCAAACCTCTCGCCAACCGATGTAACGGCTCCTGATGGTGACATCGTCCGGACTCCGGCGTGGCTTGTCGTGGGACGCAACGCGCGCATCCCATACAAATGGGGAGGATTCAGCACCATCGCGCAATTCGATGTGGGGCTCGCGAACGGACGGTATGCCGGCGACATCAATACGGCAAGCCCTTCGTCCTATGCCTACGGCGTCGATTGTTCCGGGTATGTCAGCCGGTGTTGGCAGCTTACCAGTCACAATTCCACGAGCATGATGGCGACCACTACAA
>JBFYQI010000223.1:0-3208 GCA_041302875.1 Ignavibacteria bacterium | reverse complement strand
TGTATGCACAGCGGCGCGAACCGGGTGTTGCCGCATTAATGGTGATCGCGGACGATGCGGGTCCTGGTTCCATCGATTCCGTCATTCAGCTTGCTCTGTCGTTCGGGGTCGATCGCGGTCGGATGACCATGGAAGAACCGACAGTGCAGCGATCCGGCATGACGCCACGCTTCATCGTCTCCCCCATGATCGCACAACAGATCCTGCAATCCGCCGGTCACTCGCTCACCGCGCTCCGTCAACGCGCATTGAGCGACTCCCTCTTCTCCTCCGTCTTCGTCGATGATGTGCGCATCTCGGCGGCCGCCCGCGTCATTCGAGAACGAAGGACGACCGAGAATGTACTTGGCCTGGTCGAAGGCAGCGATCCCGTTCTTAAGAACGAAGCGATTGTCATTTCTGGACACTATGATCATGTCGGCATGAATGCCGCGGGTGCCGTCTTTTACGGCGCGGACGACGACGCGTCGGGGACCAGCGCGGTCATCGAACTTGCCGAAGCGTTCGCCTCGAACCCGGTTCGCCCAAAGCGCAGTATTCTCTTTCTCACGGCTACCGGCGAGGAGAAGGGGATGTTCGGCTCATCGTTCTACGTCGCGAATCCTGCAGTCCCGCTCGAACGCACCGTCTCAAACCTGAATATGGACATGATCGGCCGTGTGGATTCCGCCCATGCAGCAACGGGACCTCAATATGTCTATGTCATTGGATCGGACAAGATCAGCACGGAACTCGACAGCATCCTGAACGTCGCAAATCGAGAAACGGAACGGTTGGCATTCGACTACACTTACAACGATGAGAAAGATCCAAACAACTTCTATCGGCGAAGTGACCACTACAACTTCGCAAAGAACGGCATCCCGGTCGTCTTCTTCTTCACCGGCCTGCATGAGGATTACCACCGACCAACCGATACAGCAGACAAGTTGCTGTACGATCGCATGGCCAGCATCACGCGCGTGGTGTTCACAACAGCATGGAAATTGGCGCAGATGCCCCGCATGCTTCTGAAGAACGTGCACTGAGTGCTTCGGTGACGACTTCCGTTCCATTCACCACCGGCCTCAAAACCAGGTGGTTGGGGAAATCCCTTCACGAATTTGAGACTGTCGAGTCGACGAATCTCCTGCTCCGCGAACTTGCGATGGATGGAGCTCCCGCAGGAACGGTCGTCCTCGCGCATCATCAGACGGGAGGACGCGGGCGCCTGGGACGGACGTGGGTCGACATACCCGGCACGAACCTGCTCTTCTCGCTTCTCCTGCGCCCCTCCTTTCCCCGCGAACGTTTTCCCATGCTGACATTCCTTGCCGCCGTTGCCGTTGCCGACGCGATCGAACGCCAAACCGGCCTTTCCCCGGAATGCAAATGGCCGAATGATATCCTGCTGAACGGACGCAAATGCTGCGGCATCCTGCTCGAAAGCTCAACAGATGCAGAACGACGCCCCTTCGCCGTGATGGGGATCGGCCTCAACGTGAACCAGCGCGAGTTCCCTGCAGCCTTTGCCGAACAAACAACTTCCCTCGCGATCGAATCCGGCAACACAAGTGACCGCGCAACACTCTTCCACCAGCTTTTGCAATCGCTTGAATCCTGGCTGGACGGGTCCGCGAAGGGGAATTTCGGCGCCGTTCTTAACGCCTGGCAATCCCGGGCGCGCATGTTCGGTCGTTCAATCACGGTCACACACGGCGCTCATCGACGGCATGCGACCGCCATCGCGCTTGCAGCGGACGGAGGCTTGATCGTCGAAGCTGACGGCGTCCGTTCCACGGTCTATGCGGGCGACGTCACCCTTTCTGTCTGACCCTGAAGGAGTTCCCCATGTTATTTGCGATCGATATCGGCAATACGCACACGGTCTTCGGCCTATTTCGTGGTAACCGCCTCCTCGGTGAATGGCGCGTGACCAGCATGCTGCAGCGCACCGAAGACGAAGTCGGCGTGCAGGTTCTCCAGTTCCTCGGCCAGCTCAAGGTCAAGCCGAAGAGCATTCGCGGGATCGGCGTTTCCTCCGTTGTTCCGAATCTGACCGACGTCTACGTCGCCATGGCGCGCAAGTATTTCCAGCAAGACGCATTGGTCATCAATTCTTCACTCAACCTCGGATTTCGCATTCTCTACGAGGAACCGAAATTCGTCGGCGCCGATCGCCTGTGCAACGCTGTTGCCGGCTGCACGAAGTACGGCGGGCCGCTCATCATTATTGACTTTGGAACAGCGACAACCTACGATGTCATTGCCGCCAACGGCGACTATCTCGGCGGTGTCATCGCGGCCGGCATCGAGACCGCCGCGGCGGATCTGCACCGTCGCGCCGCGAAGCTGCCGAAGGTGGAGCTTCATCTTCCCGAAAAGATCATCGGTACGGACACCGTCAGCAGCATGCAGAACGGCCTCTTGTGGGGGGCGGTCGACGCGATGGAGGGCATGGTGAGGAGGATTCAGGAAGAGCTTGTCGCAAGCGAAGGGAAGCGGGGGACGGTGATCGCAACGGGGGGATTCTCAGCCTTTGTCAAAGCCCGCTCATCGGTCATCGAGCATGTGGAACCTTCACTCGTTCTGGACGGCGTGCGGCTTATCTACGAGCGGATAGGAGGCAGGAAGAAGCTGTAGTGCCGGTTCAACTATGTCCCCTTGTGTCCATTGGTGGTCATCCAGAGCTCCGAGCTTGCCCGCCCGGCCACATAGCATCGCATAGGCGGACGGGTCGAGGAGTCGAAGGATGACCAGGATTCAATCGTCGGTCTTCGACCCCGCACAAAGCGCAGGGGCAGGCACGCTCAGACCGACGCGCTCAAGAAACACAAGCCAACTTATTGGAAACGGCGTTAGCACTGAAGTCCAACGAATGTCGCAAAGGCGTGAAGCACACAACGATCGCCAGCAACCACCGTACATGCGAAGCCCCCGACGATGATCGCCGAGGGCTTTGTCGTTTTCCGTGAAACGGATGAGAGCGATCAGCGGATACCGAACATCGCCAGGGAGGCGTTGGCCGCGTCGGCGACGATCCCCGGGAAGATCCCGAGATAGAGCGTCGGGATGGCGAGGACCAGCACCAACGCCGTCTCGAGCGCCGAGAACGTCAACGCCTGCGCGTTCGGTTCCGGGTCCCGGAGGAACATGTTTCGGAAGATGCGTGCGTAGTAGTAGAGCGAAATGACGCTATTGATCGCCCCGACGACCGCGAGCCAGATCC
>JBFYQI010000182.1:0-5920 GCA_041302875.1 Ignavibacteria bacterium | reverse complement strand
GAAACTCAGAAAGCCGGAGATGTTGACGTCGAGCAGGAATCGAAGAGATTCCGGCAGATCGGGGGTCGACAGGGAGAGCACAAGGAATACGACCGGCGCTGTTCCTCCCAATGTAAGTGCCGCGTATGCTCCCGCCGTGTTTGCCTTCCGCCAGTACAAACCCGCCACCACACACCCGAATGCTCCCGCCGCATACATCGCACCCGTGATCGCAGTGTACTGAAACACCGTTGACGGAAGTTCATACCAGAGTCCAAACACGAGAATGAAAACACCGATCGTTGTCGTGATGACGCGCGTCATGGTGATGGTCTGGCGTTCTGTCAGCGCGATCTTCCGGAGCGGCGACACGATGTCGCGAGTTCCCACCGAACTCCAGGCGAGCATATACGCGCTATACGTGGACATGGACGCAGCAAGCATGCCCGCCACCATGAGGCCGAGAAATCCGCTGGGAACAACCATGCTCAAGAGCCGGGGCATGGCAAGCGTCGTCTCAACCCCGGGTCCGAAGACCGCAAGCGCTGCGACACCCCAGAACATCGGGATCATGTAGCGGCCTGCGAGCGTGATTCCCGTGTACAGAAAGACCTTCCTGCCGACTTCGGGATTCTCCGATGCGAACGATTTCGATGCTGCCGGCTGATTCAACGCCGAGAGGGCGACGCTCCCGATCAACATCCAGACCAAGAATGTCCAGCCGAAGCGCGGATTAGCCACCGGATCGACTCCGGCAGACCCGAGATGCGTCTGCACCGCGTCAGCGATCTCTCCAAATCCAACATGCGAGAGCACGGCGAGCGTCGCGACCAGCATCCCGATCGACAAGACAACGAACTGAATGAAGTCCGTGATCACGACGGAGAACATGCCCCCCAGAACGGTGTAGGCGATGACGATCACGAGCATCAAGGTCATCACAAGCGCGAGCACGCTGGGATCGAATCCCATCATCGACGTGAGGAACAGGCCGTCCATCTTGAGGAAGACCCCCATGTTGAGCACGCCGCCGAGGAAGAGGAGAATTCCGCCGAGTACTCGGACTCCCCTGCTGAATCGGAGCTCGTAGAATTCGGGAATCGTGATGACGTTGAGCGCGCGCAAGCCGGAGACGATGAACCCGGTCTTCCCGATCACGGCATAGCCGATGAACCCGATGATCCCGAGCACGAAGCACGCGAAACCGGTGACGTAACCAAGCTCGCCAAGGTACATGAAGGTGACGATGCCGATCTCGGTCGCGATGAGGGTGGCCGAACCGAGAGCGACCTTGACCCTTCTGCCGGCAACGAAGTATCCCTCAAGATTCTCGACATACCGTCTTGCGCGTATGCCGACATACACGGTCGCCACGAGATAGACGACAAGAATGATCCAATCAAGCGTCTGGAAATTCATTCACTCCACCTCGAATTCCCGGATGGAATACGCGGAGATCGTCGTGCGTCCCCCGGTTCCCTCAGTTCCATTCATTCGCAGAAAGCGCCCCTCGACTCTCTGGAGGTGGACCTCATCGGTCTCTCCCGTCCCCCTCGCGACCTGGTGCACGGTCCTCCAGGCGACTCCATCGGATGAGATCTCCAGCGTATAGGCGACAGCGCGCGCTTCTCCCCATCGGATACGTACCGTAGAAAACCGCTGTAGGGCTGGCCATTCCAGCTGGAACCACTGTGTTTCCTTCCCGTTCGACTTCGTCCATGCGGCGGTGTTCCAGCGCGTGTAGGCTTTGCCGTCGATCGCGCTCGTCGGTCCAAAGTGCGGGCCGATGGTCGAAAAGGATGACGCAGTCGGTGTCGCGAGACGTGCGATGTTGATAGGCGGCTGGACTGAATCACGACGCAGCAATTCGAGTGCGACGAGAGAGAATGGAGGAACAACGGAGGTGAACGTGCTCCCATCCACTGGCACATCGGGGAGGCGTTCGTTGTGGCGTTTCTCATCGAGGAGCCACGCCGAAGCGACAGGATGCGGATCGAATGATCGAAGCGTGAATGAGATCTCTCGATCCCCGCTTTTGTTCTTGTTGATGATCATGAACGTCAGGCGCTTCCCTGCAACCGACGCATAGACCTGCAGCAGGGAATCGCCCCCATTGACCTTCAGCAACGAGCCGTCAAAGTGGTTGCGGAACATGGGGAACACATAGTACGAAAGTCGCGGCGTGTTGCTCCCTTCCGAGGAGAGATACCCGTAGTCCCCATTCCGTGGAGGAAAGTAATTATGAACAGCCCAATAGCAGGCGATGTCCGTTTCCGTCTCAGCCATGGCGCCGAGCATATCGGCGATCCACAAGGCGTTCGTCATGGTGAGCGTCTGCGGGCCGGGCGAATGGTTCACCGAGTTGTAGCCGACGTTGACAAAGAGCATCAGTTCCGCCTTCTCGCGTCCGACGACCCGTTCCACTTCCGCCTTCAGTCGTCGGAAGAGCGTGCGATAGGTGCCGACGCTCGCAAGGAGGACATCATCATCCTCTTCCCCCCATTGCTGCGGATAGAATGTGATCGTGAGCATGTCAATGTCATCACTCGCTGCGCGGAGCACCCGAGCCGTCCACCCTTCCGATGCTCCCCCCAGGGACGCGGATGATCCCGCCAAGGCAACGTTGGTCGCGATCGTGATCGACGGATCGACCGCCTTCATTGCGCGGGCGAAGCGCGAGAACTTCCGGGCATATTCTTCGGGAGAGGAATGCCCCTTCGCCCACGAACCCCATTGCTCGTCTCCCACCTCCCAGAGCTTGACGCCGAAGCCGCGCGTCACGTTGCAGTAGCGCACCCAGTCGGCGGCGAGTTCGGGGGGCTCATTGAAATTCACGGTGATGAACGGCTCGGCTCCCGTTTCGCGGCACAGCGCGAGGTACTCATCGGTATCCATTTCTGAAGCGTTGTTCGCGGGGGAATTCCAGATGTAGTGATCCGCGTCGTTGCCCCCGGGATACTTCAGCACTGTGATCCCCGATGCCTTGATCTTTGTGATGGCGTCGCGGTCGGAGGAAAGCAGCATCTCCGTGGATGGGCCCGGAAACAACGATTCATCCCAGCGCGCGGTGTTGATGCCGTACAGGAGCGGATTGATCTCCCCGACAACCGCGGAGGCATCGACGGAGATGCGGACAGGTTGAGCAATGAGGACGGAAGCGACGATCGCGGAGGAGATGAGGAAGAAGGAGAGCGGTTTCATGGGCTTCTTAGGCTGTGGTTCTCCCGGCAGGTTAAGATGCCGGGAGTGGTTTTCTAGGACTTGGGACGGAGGTTTGGCGGTCTCCGGGAGTCTAACTCTCCCGGTGTCTGACATGATTGATACCCATCCGTTCATCTCACCGCTGGATGGTATCACGTCACCTTGATGATCATGGAAGCAGGCTATCCACCCGCTTCTTCTCAAAGGGATCGACGTCGAATGCTTCGGCGTATTGTACTCCGGCTTCCGCACCGCGAACGCGCATGAGCGCGGAGTAGTATTCGAGATACGGGAAGTTCGAAATGCCCCCCGCAATGAACTGATACTGGGTTACGCATTCGCGCCATCGTTCGAATACGTTGCTTGTGTCGATATACAGGTACGGCTTGAATCCCTCCGGATCTTCCCAGTTTTCCGTGAAGACGATCGATCCCACGCCGCGGTGTCGCGGATGGCCGGTCACAACTCCCTCAAGCGATGCAAGCAACACCGCATCCATCACGATCGCGTGCGCCGCTGCATGGTCGCGATGAATGCTCGTACGCCAATGGGTGATGATGTGCGTGGGTCGAATCTGCCGGATGACGTCCGCCACCCAACGGCGCGTCGGCTCGTCGTTCGGGAGCTCTCCATCACGATATGCACCGAAGAGAACCTCCGCATCCAGTACCCGGGCGGCTGCCTCTGCTTCTCGTCTCTTCTGAGCGCCATATTCCGCCGGCGTCAGCCGCGGGTTTCCGCCTTCGCCGAGCGTCAGATGACAGAGAACGACGCGGTCACCCCCCTTCCGGTGTTTTGCCAGCACCCCAGCACACGTCACTTCGATGTCTCCGCAATGTGCGCCGATCGCAAGAACCGTTCGAGGAGTCTTTGACGCAGTGCTCATACATCGTCTCTCAGAGTGTTTTGCGAAGAATGGCGAATCGGCGGGTCTCGTTGAAGCCGAACTTCGAATACACCCCGGCGGCAGCGTCGTCCGTCCACAATACCCACGCGTCGTGGTGTCCTTGCTGTTTCATCCGCTCGATCGTTCGAGCAAGCAACACCGTGCCGATCCCTCTTCCTTGATAGGCATCAGTGACGCCAAACGGTCCGAAGTGAGAACCTTCGAACTGACAATAGCCAATCACATCGTCGCCGTGAAGCACAAGCGAGATCTGTTCCGGCTGAAATCCCCCCTCGGTCATCTTGCGGAGATTCGCCCGCTCAACGCGCACCCAATCGGAGGGCATCGTGCGGCCCAGGAAGTCGAGAAAGCGGACAAGGTCGGTACGCCGATACGGTCGGATCATGATCCCCTCGCGGGCGAGCGCTTCTTCCTTCGCCACCACCGATTCCGGAACGCGGAATAGCACGATGGGAGCATCCATTGAGATAGCTTCCTTCTGCTTTGCGTATCCAAGCTGAAGGAAGATCTCCAGCAACTGTCCGTCATTCCGCTGATCGATCCCCGGGACGAAGTACCCCGGAGGATAGGTCGACACCCACACCTCTGTCTTCCCGAGCGTTCGAAATTGCTCCTCAAGTTCCTGGATCAATACGCCGGCGAGTTGACGTCGGTCGCGCTGCGGATCGAGTGCAAGGACTGTGATCCAACTTCGCGTTCCTTCGGGATCCGCGTCACCCAACGGCATGCGGGACGCATAGGTCCCGATCACGAAACCGGCGATGGATTCGCCGTCCCGGGCGAGGAGAAACGTCCGGGGATCGAAGTTCTCGTCTAGGAGGACCCGCGATTCGAACTCCCCTTCCGTGACCGCATCCAGCGGAAGCGCTTCATTCCATAGCTGAAGGAGGTCCGCGCGGTCAGCATCGGTGTACGCAGACAACGTGTACGGTCGAGTCATCGGTCATCCAATGCCGTAATGGAAGAATTGTCCCCAGGCGCGCGGATGATTGAGGTCTCGCAATTGAAGCAGCATGAGCAATGCCTGACGGTAGGCATCCCCCGGCGCCAGGCCGCTCGCCAAGTGTGTGTAGAAGTATTCGCTAAAGAACTTCCCCGCTCGGCGGTCTGCGGACCAGCAATTCAAGAAAACATCTGAGGCTCCGTTGAGCCGGAACATCGCTGCGTGCACGCTTCCAAGTCCCGTTCCGTCCCCGCCGCTATTCGAAAGTATCACGACCGGAATGCTTTCGAGCTCGGAGAATTTGCCGAACAGCACAGGCACCGTCCCCTCAACATTGACGCCGTTGGAAAGAATGACGGTTCCCAGCGGATTCGTCCGCGTTTGGTCCGTAAAATCGGTTGACAATTGAAGGACTTCGCTGTTGACCGTTTTGACCTTGCTCCACGCCGTTTCCAATCCGACGAACACACGAGTCCCTCGCGCGAAGCTCCTGAGATCTCGCAACTCATAGTCGACCGCCCAGTTCTTCCCGGAGGGATTTCCAAAGGCGACGATATCCTTGGTCCGCGTGGGCGGTTGCACCCGATACCGGAACGCTGACAGACTCGGCAAGTAATCGACCCCCATGATCTCGATGAGATACTTGACATCATCCTCATCGTCCGACTGCCGTTCAATCGCGTGGAAGGGAAGTCCCTCGGTGAGGGCGTCCGGAATGATGACGAGGTTCCGTTCCAGGACATCCGTCGCCGGACGAATGAACACGTCATACAACCGGGCGGACAGTCCGGCGAACCGGGTCATGGCATCGACGTTTGCTGCAGCGATGTCGGTGCTGTAGACGCGCGGATCGAGCAAGAGCTGTTTGTATTCTCGCACCAGCATCGTCA
>JBFYQI010000179.1:0-4657 GCA_041302875.1 Ignavibacteria bacterium | reverse complement strand
CCACGGTAACACCCGTCCCGCCTTCGTTCCATTCCCCCAGACGAAACGTCTTGACATGAGATGAATCCTTCAAATATGCCGTGATTCGTTTCCGGAGAGCGCCTGTCCCCTTTCCGTGAATGATGTCGACGCGTCGAAGTCCCGCCGCATAGGCATTGTCCAGAAACGGCGTGAGCCGCTCGATCGCTTCGTCGCCTAGCAAGCCGCGAAGATCGATCTCGGTCTTCGCCTCGGGAAGCGTCACCTTCTCCGAAGACACCGGCATCAGGGGCTGAGCTCTCACCTTATGCAGTTGGCTCAACGGCAGGCGAAGCTTCGCGTTTCCGCTCACGACCACGGCGTGCGTTCCACGCAGTTCAACGATCTCACCCGCGCCCGAGCCATCCCGCACCTGCACCGAGTCGCCAATGCGGAGATCCTCAGCCGGCGGTGATTCTTCCGCTTCCTCTTGTGGCGACTCCGCCAGGTGTTGCTGCAACTGCCGCACGGCCGTTCGGGAAGCTTTGATGATATCTCGGTCCCCGCCGCTCTCCCGAATCGCGCGGACCGATTCCTCGCTCGTCCGTTGCACATTCCGGACGAGATCCTTTGCTTCCTCCATCGCCTTCTTCCGGATCGTTCCGAGTTCGCGCTTGAGTTGCGTTGTCTTTTGTTCGTAGGAGAGAACCGAGCGCTGGAGCTGTTCGCGCTCTGTTTTCGTTTCAGCGAGGCGCGATTCGTAGTCCCGGACCTTGGATTCCAGATCCATCAGCAGCGACTCCATGCGGTTCTTCTCGCTCCCGACACGCTTCCGTGCCGCCGACAGAACGCCGCTTGGAAGCCCGATCCGTTCGGCCAACTCAAAGGCATAGCTGCTCCCCGGAACGCCCGAACGAAATCGATAGCTCGGTCGTAGCGTCACCGTATCGAACTCCATGGAGGCGTTCAATACTCCGGGGGTCTCGTGCGCGAACACTTTGAGCGCGCCATGATGCGTCGTCGCAAGGGTGATGGCTCCTCGCTGCGTCAACGAGTGAAGGACGGTCGCCGCGAGCGCTCCCCCTTCCGCCGGATCGGTGCCGGTGCCAATTTCGTCCAGAAGCACGAGTGACCCCGACTCAGCCTCATCCAGCATTTCCTTCAATGTCAGGAGATGGGAGCTGAATGTACTGAGATCATTCTCAAGCGATTGATCGTCGCCGATATCGACGAACAGCTTTGTGAACGGAAAGATATCCGTATCCGGCGATGCAGGAATGTGCATCCCGGCCGCGGTCATCGCCCAGAGCAGTCCCGCCGTCTTGAGGGCCACCGTCTTCCCGCCGGCATTCGGGCCGGTGATGATCACGGTCTTGTGTTCATCGCCAAGCTCCAAGTCGAGCGGGACCACTTCTTCGCGCTTCATATGACGTAAAAGAACTGGATGGCGGGCGTTCCCGATCCGCATCCCCGGTCTGTGTGCAAGCGCGGCCGGCATTCCGATGATCTCGATGGAATACCGCGCTTTTGCGATCACGACATCCAGTTCGATCAGCGCGTCGAAGCTCGCTTCGGCGAGCGGACGAATCTCGGCAACCTGTCGCGTCAGTTCCAGCAGGATGCGGTGGATCTCCCGTTGTTCACGGATCTGCAGTTCGCGCAGGCCGTTGTTCAGTTCAAGAGATTCCGCCGGCTCGATATAGACCGTTGCCCCGCTCGCGGACGTGGAGTGGATGAATCCGGGAACGCGGTTCTTGTGCTCGCTCTTGATGGGAATGACCAGCCGACCATCCCGCGTGGTGATGATCTCTTCCTGCGTGAACTCTTGTTCGGAAACCGACCTGAGGATGCCCGCGAGTCGGCGTCGCAGGGCCTCGCCCGCGCTGATCATCGAGCGGCGGATCTCGCGCAATTCGCGGCTTGCCGAATCCTTCACACCGCCGTGCTCGTCCAGCGCTTCGGTGATGTTGTACTCGACGATCTTGTCCCCCGCGATGCGCGCGGTGATCTCACCAAGCGACGGGATGACCTGGACGCGCTTTGACAGAAACGCCTTGACCGTTCGCGCCGTTCGGAGCAGAGACGCAACTTCCAGCAACTCGACGGCTGAGAGCGCCTGATTCTCGACGGTGGTCTTTTTGAGCGCGGGGAGGATGTCGCGGAAAGAGTCGACCGGAATATCGCCTTCGGCGATGAGGAGTTCCTTGATCTCCGAGACGCGGCGAAGTTCCTGTTCGATCGTTCGCCGGTGGGAGCCCGGCAATACTTTGCGCGCACGCGCGCGGCCGGGTTCGGAGTTGGTCAGCACCGCCAATCGCTCGGCGACGCGGTCGAATTCCAGCTTTCGGAGGGCGGATTCGGAGACCAAGGGCATGAGTTCCGGCAGTTCCGATGCGCTCGTGGTCAGGAACCTGGCCGTTTCGCCGGAGGCTTCGTCTTCGGCGTGGTCATGTCTTTCATGGAGTCGAAGGCTTCAGGACCGATGTTCGTGGTGAAGTCCAGGACCTCTGGGGCAACATTGACGACGGGTTCATAGAACTCCGAATCACGTGTCATGTCGCGTGAATACGGGCCGCTCATCAAGGAGATATACAGGAAGATACTCACGAACAGCACACCTTCGAATGTGCCAACGATGGTCCCCGCGATCTTGTCAAACACGCCGCCGATCTTATAACGCTCGGCACCGAATCGATAGATGATCATCTGAACGGCGAACAGAAACAGAACCACGGCATAGTACCCGAGCATCGGCCCTTTGTTCGGCAAGACGTTCGCATATTCAACAAGGAATTCCCCTACCTCGCGCATATAGAAGTGGCCGAGAACGAGCCCCAACACGAGCGTCAGCGTCGCGACGATCTTCCGTACGACGCCATCACGCATCCCGAACAGCATGAAGCCGATCACCGGAAACGCGATCAACAGGTCCATCAACATGGCGTTACGCTCCCAAGTTCTTGCGGACAAGCTCCTGAACGAGCTTACCGTCGATCTTCCCTTTGAGTTCTTTCATTGCCAGCGGCATCACTTTGCTGAAGTCCTTCGCGCCGGAGGCGCCCGTCTCCCCGATCAACCGGAGAACGACGGCCTCCGCCTCTTCTGCCGTCATCTGCTTCGGCAGGTACTCCGTGATGATGGCGAGTTCCTTTTGTTCCTGGTCGGCGAGGTCTGTCCGGCCGGCCTTTTCGTACATCTCGATCGCTTCTTTCCGCTTCTTGGCGGCTGCCAACAACGCCGTCACCTCTTCCTCCGGCGTGGCAGCAGTTCCCGTCCCCCGCTTGGCGAGGTCGATGAGGGCGGCCCGGATCGACCGGATGGTGGTCAGGCGCAATTGGTCTCCGGACTTCATGGAGGCCTTCAGGTCCTCATTGATGCGTTCGGTCAATGTCATTGCAGGTCCAAAACTGTAGTCTCAATTCCCCTGAATCACTCCATAGTACAAAAAAAAAGGCTCTTTCGCTACGAAGGAGCCTTTGCCCTGCTGATGCATCATCAAGCCCGTTTCCGGAGCAAGTGTGGGATCAGGAGCAGAAACGCTGCCGCCACCGTTGTCGGACCGGCGGGAAAGTCCAACTTGAACGCGAGATACAGTCCAAGGATTGGCGGCGCGAGCCCGAATATGGCTGCCATGATAAAGATCCCCCTGATATTCCTGATCGCGAGCATCGCCGCGACAGAAGGGAGAATGAGAAATCCAAAAACGAAGATGTCCCCCACGATCCGCACCGTGACCGATACGGCGATCGCGATCGTGAGGTAGAAGAGAAAGTCCCATCGTTCGGAGCGGATCCCTTGCGTGGCTGCGGTCTCCGCGTCGAGCGAGACGAAAAGAAACTGCTTGAAGAACAGCGCGTGCACGATCAGCAACACCACGGCGGTCCCCGCGACGAGCACGAGCTGCTCGGGGGTGACAAAGAGCATGTCCCCTTTCAGAATGGACTCGATCTCCGCAACCTCTGCGCCTTGCGTCTTTTGCATCATGAGGATGCGAAGGGTGATGGCGAGAATGTAACTCGCGCCAAGCACCGTGTCGCGCGGGATCAACCGGCTTTGGAGAAGCCTCGTGAATACAAGGACGGCAACGACGGTGAGGATGAGCGACCCGAGCGTCGGATTCATGTCTTCGCTCACAAGATGGGCAAACGCCACACCGGCCACGGCGATCTCGGTGAGGGTCATCCCGACGAACACCACCCGACGGGACACGACGTAAACACCCAGCACCGCGCAGAGCAGACCCGCGATCATACTTCCTACTAGCGCGTGCGGGAAGTCGGTGACAATCGTACGGAGGATCTCCCAGTCACTCATCGCCGTTCTCCCGGAATGATCACCGTCGAACCGGCGACCGACTGCACGTCGATGGGCATATGATACATCTCCGAAAGACGCTGGGGTGTGTGCATTTCTTCGACGGTCCCCATCAGGAACGTGGCCCCGTCGATGAACGCGATGCGATTCACAAAGTTCGCTATGTCGCTCAACAGGTGACTGACAAGGACGATCGTAAGATTGTCGTGCGCGTGGAGGTGTTTCAGGAGACGGAGGATAGAGGTTCGGGAGCTCATGTCCATACCATTCGTCGGCTCATCGAGAACCAGGATCTTCGGCTCTGATGCGAGCGCTCGAGCGATCAGCGTCCGCTGTTTCTGTCCCCCCGACAGTTCACGGAACGAACGGTGAGCCAGGTCTGCTA
>JBFYQI010000172.1:0-3106 GCA_041302875.1 Ignavibacteria bacterium | reverse complement strand
TCCGATGACGGCGGCGGCTCCCGACATATCCATCTTCATTTCCGCCATGCCGGCAGACGGCTTGATCGAAATGCCGCCTGAATCGAAGCAAACCCCTTTCCCCACAAGAACGACCGGTCGCGTTGACGGGTCTCCGTACTCGAGGATCATGAATCGAGGCCCCCGTACGCTTCCTTGGCCGACCGCCAGGATTCCCCCCATTTCGTGCTCACGGAGTTCATCCTCGTTCCATACCGTCACAGTGTAGCCGGAGCTCTCACCAGATGCCCGGGCAGCTTCGGCGAGCGATTCGGGATGGATCTCGTTTCCCGGAGCGTTGGCGAGGTCGCGCGCGAGCGTCGTGGCGGAGCAAATGATCGCCGCGGTCTCCGTTGCAGCCGGGAGGACACGCTTCCATATCGGATGGTCGCTAGCAAGATGCAGATGGAGCAGCGATTCGTCGTTCCCGTTCTTCTTCTTCGTGATATATTTGTCGAACCGGTACAACCCAAGCCATGCTCCTTCGGAAAGGGCAAGAGCGGTCTCGGCGGGGGAGGTCTTCGCGTCTGGAAGCCAGAGGACCAACGACCGCGAACGGAGTGAGCGAGCCCTCTTTGCTGCCGCCCCCGCTGCTTTCCGCAGTGTTTCCATGGAGCGTTTCTTACGTTCGCCCAGGCCGACCAGCAGGATGCGCTTTAAACCGTGGGATGCCGACGGGTAGACCACGCTGATCTCGCCAGATTTGCCGGAGAAGTCGCCATGCTCGACAAGAGATTTCGCATCGAAGCGGAATGACTTCTGCAGACTTCGCATCAACTGGTTGAATTCCGTCGCATCCTGATGGAGGAAAAGAGCGGCAGTGTCGCCCACCAACCGCTGTGCCGGACCGACGGACCATGTGATATGCAGTGAGGCTGAGTTCATTGGACGTAGTGCTTGGCGCGCATGAGGACGCGCGGGATGAGGTCTTGGAGTGAAACGCCCGTGACGCGGGCGCCGGCAGCGTTGAGATGTCCATTCCCGCCGAATTCGCGTGCCAGGGCATTGACGGGGACGCTTCCTTTTGAACGGAAGTTCACCTTGACGAGATCCTCCATCTCGGTGAACATGATGCCGATCTGGACGCCATCGATGCTCAGCGTGTACGGTACGAATGCATCGGTTTCCGGTTCAGTCGTTCCCGTCTTCTGGAACATCTCGCGCGTGATCGTCATGGAGGCGACGCGGCCGTCATGCGACAGCGTCAGACCGTGGAGCAGCATCCCCAGCAACCGCAGCCGTCCAGCGCTGCCGCGTTCGTAGATATTCTCGTAGATCGCGACCGGGTCGGCCCCCGCTTCGATCAATCGGGCGATCATGCGGTGGACGGAGGCATCGGTCTTCGGGAAGCGGAAGGAGCCGGTATCCGTCATGATGGCAGCGTAGAGCGCAGTCGCGACACGCTCATCAAGCAGGGTCGAGTCCCACCGGTCGATCAGTTCAAACACCATCATGCCCGTGGCGGCGTACGCGGTTTCGACGAAGAGTGCATCGACAAAGTCCGCGGGATCAGGATGGTGGTCGATGCAGACGCGCTTCGCGGGACTGGCGAGAAGGGCCTGCTTCATGCTTGCAACTCTGTCCGGGTGGTTGGTGTCGAGGATCGCGATGACGTCAGCGGCGGCAAGCACGCGGTCATGCTCGGCTGCGGCATAGACCTCGATAGGGAAGAGCGTGTCGAGGAAGGCGCAGTTGCCCGGAGTGTTGCTGTGATTGACGATGCGCACCCGCTTGCCCCGTTGTTGGAGGAAGATTGCGAGCGCACATTCGCTTCCGAGACCGTCGGCGTCCGGGTTGATATGCGTCGTCAGGACCACGGACGACGCATATTCGAGCAGGGAGCGGACCTCTTGTAACGACGCGTTCATGCGGAGACCGGAACTGATCGTACGGATGTCCGACGTGCCGGCCGGTTGTAAGATCTGCATGTCGGTGATGCGTGGAGGAGAGATGCCGTCAGCTGATCTCCCATGTGTCCCCGGAATGGAGCAACTTCGCGAAATCGCCTTCGCCCCGTTTCTGGATCGCGACCTCGATCTGGCGTGCCATTTCCGCTTCGTAGCTTGGTCGTTCGATCGAAAGGAAGATGCCGACGGGTCGCGGCAAGTGGGACTTGTAGGTCATGTCCGCCAAGATGACGGAGAGCGTCGTATCCTGTTCATTGTGGACGAGCAGGTCGTTCGCGGAATATTTCCCGTCGGCGAGCGAAACAACTTCCGGCGTGAATCCATTCAGCCTGATCCCCTTGTCCCGTTGCTTCCCGAAGATGAGCGGCTTGCCATGTTCGATGAAGACCACGGTATCGTCCTTTGTGTCCTTCTCGGTGAACGGGAAGAATGCGCCATCGTTGAAGACGTTGCAGTTCTGATACACCTCGACGAACGACGTTCCCTTGTGCTCCGCTGCGCGCTTGAGCACGGACTGCAGATGCTTGGGATCACGGTCCAGCGTACGCGCAACAAACGTCGCGCTTGCGCCCAGGGCCAACGCGGCCGGATTGAAAGGATAATCGATCGAGCCGTGCGGAGTGGATTTCGTGATCTTCCCGAGTTCCGATGTGGGGGAGTATTGTCCCTTGGTGAGGCCGTAGATCTGATTGTTGAACAGCAGGACGTTGATGTCGATGTTTCGACGGAGCAAGTGAATGAGGTGATTCCCCCCGATGCTCATTCCGTCGCCGTCCCCGGTGACGACCCACACGGACAGGTCAGGCCGCGCAAGTTTCACGCCCGATGCGATCGCCGTCGCCCGGCCATGAATGCTGTGGAATCCGTACGTATCCATATAGTACGGGAAGCGGCTCGAACAACCGATCCCGGAAACGAAAACGATCCGGTGTTTCGGGATTCCAAGATCGGGCATGATGCGCTGGGCTTGGGCAAGGATGGAATAATCACCACAGCCCGGACACCAACGGACATCTTGGTCGCTCGAGAAATCCTTTGCCGTGTAATTGGGGACCTCGGCGTTCTGTGAAAGCTCTTTAATATGATCGACAAGCGTGGACATGCTCACCATCCTTTAGTAATTCTTCAGCATTTCTCCGATCTTCAGTTCGATTTCAATGGAGCGGAAGGGCAGCCCCTGC
>JBFYQI010000156.1:0-4546 GCA_041302875.1 Ignavibacteria bacterium | reverse complement strand
CCGTCAACAACATGGTATTCGGAGAACGGGAACGGCATCGGCTACAACTACCTGAACATACGCGGCTTCGACCAGCGCCGCATCTCGGTGATGGTGAATGGCATTCCGCAGAATGACCCGGAGGATCATAACGTTTATTGGTTGGATTTCCCGGATCTCGCCGCCTCCACAGCAGACATGCAGGTCCAGCGCGGCGGAGGGACCGCGTTCTTCGGGCCGCCGGCCATCGGAGGGTCTGTCAACCTCATCACGACGACGTTCAACCGCCCCTCGGGTATCGAAGCGATCGTGGGGGGCGGTTCGTTCAACACACGCAAATACTCGATCGCAGCCCATTCCGGGCTTGTTGATGACCGCTACGCCTTCTCCGGTCGCCTCTCACGGATCACTTCCGACGGTTACCGCGAACGCTCCTGGACGAAGTTTTGGAGTTACTACGTTTCCGCCATCCGATATGGCGACCGGACCACGATTCAGGCAAACTTCTACGGCGGTCCGATCACCGATCACCTTGCGTATTACGGAATCCCGAAAGAGGATGCGTACTCTCGCGATGAGACGAACCGGAGGCAGAATCCGATCGTCCGCGAGGAGGAGATCGAACAATTCAGCCAGCCGCACTATGAGCTTCTGCACGAATGGCAGCTCAGCGACCGCGTCACCCTGAACAACACCCTCTTCCTGGTGACGGGCGACGGATATTTTGACTATGATGGTTCGTGGGCGCCGTTATCCTACTACCGGATCACTCCGGAGTACGGATTCACGCTCTCCGGCGATCCGGAGGAGTTGTATTCTCCCAACGCGCTCATCCGTGCGTACGTATCCAACCGTCAGTGGGGTTGGCTTCCCCGTATTCGCTGGGAGCATCATGGCGGTGCACTGACAGCGGGACTTGAGTTCCGAGTCCATCGCTCTCTGCATTGGGGCGCACTGCGCATGGGAGACGGCTTGCCACAAGGCGTTGTCCCTGACCGGCGATATTATGAGTACCGCGGTGGCAAGGAGATCATTTCTCTGCACGCACAAGAGCTCGCAGAGATCTCAGAGCAGATGCGGCTGCTTGTCGGGCTCCAGCTTGTGTTCAATCGGTATCGCCTGTATGACGAACAGTTCCTCGGTACGGATTTTCGTATGCCCTATCGATTTCTCAATCCGAAGGTGGGATTGAATTACAACCTCTCGGCGTCCTGGAATCTCTATGCGCAATTCGCATATACTTCGCGGGAACCGCGCCTGAAGAACCTTTATGATGCGGCTGAAGCAAGCACACCGGCGAATTGGGGAGCCGTCGTGCCGCAGTTCGAACTGCTCCCTGATGGCTCGTTCGACTTCTCTCGTCCGCTTGTGACGCCTGAACATCTTTCCAGCATCGAACTTGGGATCGGATATGCCGGAGATCGCCTACGCTGGACGGTGAATACCTACCTGATGAACTTCCGCGACGAGATCGTCAAAAATGGCAAGCTCGACCGGTTCGGTCAGCCGGTCACCGGAAATGCCGAGCGGACGCGCCACGTCGGCATAGAACTCGTCGCCAATGTGCACATGACCTCAACGCTCTCGATCGATGGCAATGCGACGATGAGCCGGAACAGGTTCGTCCGTTTTACGAGCTACGAGGACGGCAATGCGCTCGTCCTTGACGGCAACTCGATCGCCGGCTTTCCTGACTTCCTCGCAAACCTGCGGGTGACCTACGTCACAGATCGCCTCTCGTCGGGACTCGGATTACAGCACGTGGGGGAGTTTTATACGGACAATATGCAGGACCCCGACGACGGGCGCGTGCTGAATGATCGAACCGTTGATGCCCGGTCAATTCTGAGTTTCTGGCTTGAATACGCTATACCCGCGGAGACGCTGGGGGCTGCTGTCGCTTTTCAACTACAGATCCAGAATCTATTGAATCGTCGTTACGCGATGAGTGGTGAGGCAGATCACTTTTTCCCTGGGGCGACGCGGAATCTGTTTGCTTCCGTCCGGGTAAACATGTAACTTTCCGGTGCCACTTTGGACCCCACCGAAGTGGTTGCTTCGGTCGCCGGGTGAACCGCCTCCCCTCGCTCGGCGACTCTTTTTTTTCCCCCTATGAAGCACTCTTCCACGCAATCCGCACTCATCCTCGCGAATGGGGATCCTCCTTCTCTTTCGTTGTTCAAACGCATCCGCAGGGATCATTCGCATTTTCTCTGCGCCGACGGCGGTGCGAATACCGCAACTCGGTTCGGATTCTGTCCTGACCTGATCATCGGTGACCTCGATTCTGTCACACCCGCTGCCCTGAAGAAATGTCGGAACGCAATTGTTCTCCGCGTCGGAGAGCAGGACAGCACGGATCTCGAGAAAGCGCTCGCCTGGTGTGTTCGCCAGGGGATCTCAACTGTCGTCGTTCTCGGAGCGACCGGGGGACGGTTGGACCATAGCATCGGGAACCTGAGTGCGCTTGCGAAGTTTTCCGCTCGGTTGGAGATTGGATTCGCGGACGATCATTGCGAGATTCTTCCGGTCCGTTCCGCGCGAACCATTCACGCTCCCAAAGGAACGGTGATCTCGCTCCTTCCGCTGGTCCGCTGTTCTGGCATCTCAACGACGGGACTCCGCTGGAATTTACGCAACGGAACGTTGGCACTCGGTCAACGAGAAAGTACGTCGAACGTCGTCGATGCGCGACGGGCAACAATTCGGGTGAAGAAGGGAACGCTCCTTCTGTGTGTGATCCGCCGTCCGCGAGGCGCGCAGTGATGGTACGTCTGGCTTCCGTCGATCTGTTCCTGCTCGTTGGCTATGTTCTGCTCATTCTCGTTGTTGGCTTTCGGGCGTCGCGGCGCGCTGGGGACGGAAGCGCGGATTTCCTCCTCGCAGGCCGGACGCTGACCTTGCCGTTCTTCGTCGCCACGCTGGTCTCGACATGGTATGGCGGGATCCTCGGTGTTGGCGAGTACTCCTACCGGTTCGGAATATCGAACTGGATCGTCTTCGGCGTTCCGTACTATCTCTTCGCGCTCGTCTTTGCGCTGTTCCTTGCGAAGCGCATCAGGCAATCGGAAGATGCCACCATCCCCGATCGCCTCGAGCGGGTGTACGGGCGGCGGGTCGCCGTCGTCGGTGCGGTTCTCACATTCCTTCTCTCCACGCCGGCGGCCTATGTGCTCATGCTCGGTGTGCTGATCCAGCTTCTCTTCGGATGGAACCTCACGATCGCCATTGTTGTCGCGACCGCGGTTACGGTGGTCTATCTCTGGAAAGGAGGATTTCGTTCCGATGTGTGGGTGAATGCCGCGGAATTCATCCTGATGTTCGTCGGATTTGGAGTGATGGTTGCCTTTGCGTTCATCACCTTCGGGGGAATCGCATTCATTCGGGAACATGTCCCGTCGCTCCACCTGACGTGGCATGGCGGGAATACGTGGCAGTTCATTCTTGTCTGGTTCTTCATTGCGCTGTGGACGCTTGTCGATCCCGCATTTCATCAGCGGTGCGCAGCCGCGAAAGACGGGCCTACCGCACAACGGGGGATCGTCGTCTCGATCCTCTTCTGGTTTGGGTTCGACTTCCTGACGAGCGCTTCCGGTTTGTACGCACGTGCGCTCCTTCCGGATCTTGAGCAGCCGATGTATGCGTATCCGCTGCTTGCCGAATCGGTCCTTCCTCCTGTCGCCAAGGGGATCTTCTTCATCGGCATGCTCGCGACGATCATGTCGACCCTGAGCAGTCTGATGTTCATTTCGGGGATCACGGTAGGGAAGGACATCATCGGGAGGATACGGAATCACGCGGACGAGAGTGAAGGATTGCGACGTTGGACGCGATACGGTTTGGCGATCGCATCGGTCGTATCGATCACATTCGCCGTTGCGCTTCCGTCGGTCGTGTCGCTCTGGTACACGATCGGGACGTGCGTCATCCCCGGACTTCTCCTGCCGGTGCTTGGCGCTTACGTGCCAAGGCTTCGCGTGCCGGGACCGACAGCGCTCGCTGCGATGGTGGGGGGATGGATGGTATCGACGGGGAGCCTTCTGACGGGGGTGATGAGCGCCGTACAAGAAACGCCCCGGTACTGGTTCGGCATCGAACCGATGTATCCGGGGCTGTTGGTGTCGCTGGCGATCTGGAGCGTCGGAATGACGCGCGTGAGGCTGGTTACAGCTCGATCTCCTTCGGATCGTCAGGCGAAGGTGTGATCTTCCATTCTTCCCTCTCCGGATCGAACTCGCCGATCTTGTCGATGGGAAGCCGCAAGTACTTGCCTGCACCCGTCGCGGCGATGTCGCCATTCGGAAGAAGGATCTCTCCCGTTCCCTCGAACAGTCGACTTCCCGCGTGTGAGATGCGTCCCACGACGCGGAGCGGACCTTCGAGCGGGATGGGCTTCCGGTACTTCACCGAGAACTCCATCGTCACACCCCAGACCTCTTCTCCCACCTTCGAACGGATGGCTCGCCCGATCGTCTCGTCGAGCAACGCGGCGGTGATCCCACCATGGAGCCGGCCGGGATAGCTTTGATGCTCGTCGCACGGGAAGAAGATCCCGACCAGCTCTCCA
>JBFYQI010000152.1:0-8981 GCA_041302875.1 Ignavibacteria bacterium | reverse complement strand
TTCACATCGACATCTGCACGATCGAGCGAACACTCTCACCCGCGGAACTCATCGAAGCCATTGGGACATCGTGCGTTGGTGCGATCGGACAACTATCCGAATCGTGGAATGCCGATGTGCTGCGGGCGCTTCATGCGGGGGGAGGTCGGGTCGTCTGCAACTATGCCGTCGGATATAACAACATCGACGTGACCGATGCGACGCGTCTTGGCATTGCCGTCGGAAACACACCGGGTGTTCTCACAGAAGCCACGGCGGAGTTGGCCGCCGCGCTTACGTATGCAGCGATCAGGCACGTTGTTCCGGCCGATGGATACACGCGCGAAGGTCATTTTGTCGGTTGGGCCCCGAGCCTGTTCCTCGGGGATCTTCTGCATCGGAAGACGCTCGGCGTTCTCGGTCCTGGACGCATCGGTACGGCGTTCATACGATGTCTCGCATTCGGGAATCGGATGGACATCATATACGTGAGCCGATCCCCGAAGGGAGACCTCGAGCGTGAGGTCGCGAGCTTCAATCGGTATCTCATGGAAATGGGTGAACGCCCGATCTCGATCACGCGAGCCGGGACGCTGCGCGAGCTCCTTGAGCCATCCGATGTCGTCGCCCTTCTCTCGTCCTTTGATCCATCGATGCGTCACCTGATCGGCGAATCTGAATTGAAGGCCATGAAGCCGAACGCGGTGCTTGTCAATGCAAGCCGCGGCCCGGTCGTTGACGAATCTGCCCTCGTCCGTCATCTGCAGACGCATCCGGGCTTTCGCGCGGGATTGGATGTGTATGAAGATGAGCCGCGATTGGCGGAGGGGCTGAGATCCTGTTCCAACGCCGTCTTGATGCCGCATATCGGTTCAGCGACTCATTGGTCGCGCGAAGCGATGTCAGTGCTGGCGGCCCGCAACCTCATCGGCGTCCTCCAAGGATGGCCGAGATGGAACGGCTCAACGTATCTCCCGCTTCTGGCGGATGATGCACCACAAGCGACACCGAGTATTGTCAACATCCCGCAATGAACGATTGATATACACGACAGGAACGAGCTATGACCCCCATCGGTGAATATCTTCCCCTTGCTGCGAAAGCGGCACCTACGAAGGAAGCACTCCTTTCGCAAAACAGACGCTATTCGTACGCGGCACTTTCCGCATCAGCGGATGGATGCTCCGCTTGGCTGATGAACAACGGTCTCGTCAAAGGAGACCGTGTCATCATCTACCTGGAAAACTCCGCCGAGGCGGTCGTCTGCATCTTCGGAGTCCTTCGCGCCGGAGGGTGTATTGTTGTGGTGAATCCAACCACGCCGATGGAACGCGTGCAATACCTGACCGAGAATTGCACCGCCAAGTTCATCATCGCCCCGTCAGCGAAGGCGTCCGCGATCGAATCTGCCGCCATCAGTTGGAAACTGCAGCCGGAGATCGTTGCGGTCGGCGATCCGGTCGAGGGGTTCGTTTCCTACAACGACATGATCGAAACACCGGCCGTTTCGTCCTATCCGACGATCGAACCGGAAGATATTGCCGCGATCATCTACACGTCCGGTTCGACGGGAAAACCCAAAGGCGTCACGTTGATGCACAAGAACATCGATATCGTCGTCGAGACGGTCATCGACTATCTGGGGAACAACAAGGACGACGTGATCTTGAACGTGCTCCAGCTGTCGTTTGGTTACGGGTTGCTGCAGCTGCTTGCAACGTTCCGAACGGGCGCTCGCCTGGTGCTGGAAAAGGGGGTCGCCTACCCGTACGACCTCATCAAGAAATTCACGCAGGAGCGTGTCACCGGATTTGCCGGCGCACCTACGATCTGGGCGATCATTCTCTCGCTCAAAGGGCTCGAGAACGAGGACTTCTCCTCGCTTCGGTACATCACCAACGCGGCGGCCGCGATGCCGATGCCGTTCATCCCCCAATTGCAGAAGATCTTCACAACGACGAAGATCTTTCTGATGCATGGATTGACGGAATGTCTGCGGACGACGTATCTTCCGCCGGAAGAGATCAATACGCGCACGCAATCGGTTGGAACGGGGATGAAGAACGTGGAACTCTGGCTTGAGGATGAAGAAGGGAACAAGGTTACAGACGGCAGTCCGGGTGAATTGGTCATTCGAGGACCGAACATCATGCGCGGGTATTGGAACGATCCGGTCGCAACCTCGCAGCGTCTCCGGTTCAGCAAGTTGGTGAACGAGACCGTACTCTATGCGGGCGACCTATTTCGACAGGATGAGGAAGGCTACTTCTACTTTGTCGCGCGGATGGATGATGTGATCAAATCCCGCGGGGAAAAGGTCAGTCCGGTCGAAGTCGAAGATGTCATCTATCTGCTCGAGGCGGTGCATGAGTGCCGCGTGATCGGTGCGGCCGATCCATTGCTGGGTCAAGCCGTGAAGGCGGAGATCGTGCTGAAGCCCGGAGCGACCCTGACGGAGCGGGAGGTGAAGGCGTACTGTCAGCAGCACCTGGAAGACTACAAAGTGCCCAAAATCGTCGCGTTCGTGGAGTCTCTACCGAAGACAGCGGGAGGAAAGATCAAGCGCGCGTCGAAGGACTGAAGACTCTCGTCGGTCAGCTCAAGGGAATCCTATGCGATACTCTGCCTTGCTGTTCGTTGCACTGATCACGGGATCGCTCATTGGTCAGCCGCTCGTCGATTCGTCCTGGACGTTCAACGCGGTCAATGAGTACCGCGTCGTTGCAGGGATCACCTATTCCACAGCGAGCAATGTCGAATCCAAGCTTGACGTGTATGTTCGACGCGCGGCACCCGCATCGGCACCGACGCTCGTGTATTTTCATGGAGGCGGTTGGGTGACAGGGTCGAAAGAAGGGGTCCAGATGAATCTTCTGCCGTACTTCGAGTGGGGCTTCAACGTCGTGAACGTGGAATACCGTCTCACGAAAGTCGCACCTGCTCCTGCAGCTGTTCAGGATTGCCGGTTGGCATTGCGGTGGGTTTTCAAGAATGCCGCTGCATATGGATTCGACACAACGCGCATCGTCCTCTCGGGCGGCTCCGCCGGCGGTCATCTTGCGCTGATCACGGGCATGCTCGATCCGTCAGCCGGAATCGATCTGCCGACTGATTGGGACTATGCGGATGTCCAGCCGAAAGCCGCGGCGATCGTCAACTGGTTCGGGATCACAGACGTCGTCGA
The DNA here is from genome assembly GCA_041302875.1 of Ignavibacteria bacterium. Taxonomy (GTDB): domain Bacteria; phylum Bacteroidota; class Ignavibacteria; order UBA10030; family UBA10030; genus JAKAJH01. The sequence continues at coordinate 5,818 of JBFYQI010000152.1, read as the reverse complement.
GCTTCTCTCTGGTCCGAATACGCAGCGCTACGCGGTCTATTGGCTGGCGAATCAGCCGAACAAGGAAGCAATCGCAAAGAGCATCTCGCCCATTCACTATGCGCGCAAGGGCCTTCCGCCGGTTCTGACGATCCACGGTGATGCGGATCCGCTCGTCCCATACCCGCAGGCGGTCCGGTTCCATGATGCGCTCAAGAAGGCGAATGTGCCGAACAAGCTGGTGACGATTCCCGGCGGGGGACACGGAGGGTTCACACCGCAGCAGATGACGATGATCTACAGAACGGTGCGTTCGTTTCTGGCCGAGCAGAAGATCTTCAGATAGAATTCAATTGCGCTTGATGAGCACGATCGTCATGTCGTCGTGTTGTGGAAGGGGGGCGACGTGCACGGTGACCGCCTGGATGGCTTGGGTGATCGCCTCCGCGGCGCTCAGGGATGTTGTCGCTGCAACGATCGCGTGAAGCCGCTCCTCACCGAACTCTTCCTGCGCCGTATTCATCGCTTCGACGATCCCGTCTGAATACAGAAGCAATCGATCTCCGAACGCGAACGGGATCTCCTCTTTCTCGTACGCAACGTCTTCCTTGATCCCAAGTGCAATGCCCCGCCGCTGCAATTGTCTCGGCACGCTGTTCGCCGAGAAGTGGACGGGAAGATCCTGGCCGGCGTTTGCGTAGGTCAGCACATGCCGACGCGTGTCGAGGATCCCGTAGAACAAGGATACAAAGGTTCGGACGTCCGTACTTCGAAAGACGAGCGTATTCGCGCGGCTCATGCAGCGGTCGGGTTCGGCATCGAAGAGTGTGAGGCTGCGGATCGTGGCCTGGATGTTCGCCATGACGAGCGACGACGCGATTCCCTTGCCGCTCACATCGCCTAGGGCGATGGCGATGCGGTGGTCGTCGAGTCGGATGAAATCGTAGTAATCCCCTCCGACGTTCAATGCGGGAAGGTTCTTCCCGGCGATATCATAGCCGGCGATCTGCGGCGGCTCGCTCGGGAGAAGCCGAAGCTGGATGTTCCGCGCTAGACGAGCCTCTTCCTGCGCGCGGATGCGGGATTCCTCGGCACGCTTCCGTTCGGTGATATCGCGATAGATGGCGTAGACTCCGATCTGCTTTCCGCCCGTGACGATGGGGGCGCCCATGATGGACACATCAATGAGCGAGCCGTCCTTCCGCCTTCGTTGTGAATCTGCCTCGATGCGCTCGCCGCCGATGACCGACTTGGAAAAGAAATCCGCTTCGTTTCGGAGCTTCTTTGGCGCAACCAAATCGTTAATGAACTGACCGACCGCTTCCTCCCGCGTATACCCGAACATCTGGGTGAATTCCGTGTTGATATTGACCACCCGATCGTCCGAATCATGGAGAACGATCGCTTCCGGCGCGCTGTTAAAGAGCTGCTCCAGATAGGCCTTCTGAACGAGCAACTCCTCCTCCGCGCGCTTTCGCTCGCCGATATCCCGGTAGATGGCATAGTCGCCGATCTGAACCCCCTCGTGAACGATCGGCGCTCCCAGAACGGAAACATCGATAAGGGTGCCGTCCTTCCGCATGCGTTTCGTGTCGAGCTCGATCCGTTCACCACCTAGGACGCGCCGCGAAACGTCAGCGGCCTCCTGTTGCAGCGACGCCGGAACGATGAGCGTGTTGATCTGCCGTCCGATGGCTTCTTCACGCGTATAGCCGAACATCCGCGCGAATTCGAGATTGATGTTTGCGATCCGGTCGGTGTTGGAATGAAGCGCGATGGCTTCGGGTGCGCTGTTGAACAATCGCTCGAAATACGTCTTTTGAATTCGAAGAGCATCCTCCGCCTTTTTTCGTTCGGTGATATTGCGGTAGATCGCATACACGCCCATCTGTTTGCCGTCGTGCAGGATGGGTGCGCCTAAGATCGATACGTCAATGAGTTTGCCGTCCTTCCGACGGCGCTGGGATTCCGTCTCCACCTGTGTGCCGTGTATGACCTGATCGGAAAGGAAGGAGGCTTCATCCATGAACTCGGCTGGTGCGACCAGCTCGTTGAGCAGTCGTCCGACCGCTTCTTCGCGTGCATAACCGAACAGGCGTGTGAACTCCGCGTTGATGTTGACCACGCGGTCGTTCGTGTCATGCAGAACGATCGCCTCGGGGGCGCTGTTGAACAGCTGTTCGAGATAGGCTTTCTGCACGAGCAGTTCGTCTTCTGCCCGCTTCCGCTCGGTGATATCCTCGACAATGCCGTCGAAATACTGCAACGCGCCGTCTGCATCCCGGACGGCGATCGCCGTCTCCGACACAACGATTCGCGTGCCGTCCTTCTTCCGATACGAAAGCTCCTCGTTCTTGACGAACCCCTTCGTCGCGAGCTTGTCGCTGAACCGTTGTCGTTCCAGGGGATCAAGATACAGCGAGGAAACATCGATGGTCAGCAATTCGGCCATGGTGTCGAAGCCCAGGATCTCCGCGAGCGCGGGATTGACTTCGATGAATCGTCCGGTGGGGCCCGGGGTACTGCGGAACAATCCAACGGGGATGTTGGCGGTGAGGGTGGCGTACCGTGCAGCGAGTTCTTCGAGCTGGATCAGACGGTCACGTGGTATGGAGGTCCGTGCAGTCGCCATGGATGTCGAAGGGGATCGTCAGCTGTGCCTGATCGACATGATGTCGCCGTCCTTCACGATGTATTCCTTCCCTTCGAGGCGCCAATGTCCGGATTCCTTGGTCTTTGCGAACGAGCCTCCGGCCTCAATGAAGTGGTCGTAGTGCACCACCTCGGCGCGGATGAACTTCGCAAAGAAGTCGGAATGGATCACGCCGGCCGCATCCTGGGCATTCATGCCGTTGCGGATGGTCCAGGCGCGGCATTCATCTTCGCCGACCGTGAAGAACGATTGCAGTCCGAGCAACGCATACGATTCGCGGATCAGCGTGGTGAGCGCCGATTCGGTGATCCCATACTCTGACATGAACACCTGCGCCTCATCGTCCGGCAGTTCGGACATCTCCAACTCGATCTTTCCGAAGAACGACACGACCGCGGTGTGTTTGCCCTTCTTGGCCGCCACGATCTTCTTCACGATGTCCTCCGCGGACGCTCGCTGCGTCTCGTCGAAGTTCAATGCGATGAGCATGGGCTTGATGGTGAGAAGCTGATAGGTCTTGAGGAGATGCAGCTCTTCCTTGACGAACTCGTGCTCGCGCAACGGCGTTTCCTTTTCAAGAATGGCGTGGCACCGTTCCAGCAAGGGGAGCTCACGCTTTGCCTGTTCGTCTCCGGACTTCATCATCTGCTTCTTCACGCGCTCAATGCGCGTCTCAAGCAACGCCAGGTCCGCAAGGATGAACTCGGTCTCGAATGTCGTGATGTCGCGCAACGGATCGATGCTTCCGTCCGGATGAGGAACGAGTTCGTTCTCGAATACGCGGACGACCTGGACCAGCGCGTCGTTGGTCTTTACATTCCCGAGGAAGTTCGTCGTGAATTGCGTCGAACCGGAATCCCCTTTCTTCAAGCCGACGACATCGACGAACTCGATGGTGGCGAAGACCGTGCTCTTCGGATTGAAGAGCGCAGCGCACCGGGACAGGCGCGCATCGGGGACCTTCACGACGGCATGATGCGTCTCTGCTTTTACGAGGGCGGTCGGATCAAGATGCGTCTTGGTGATCGTTTGGAACAGCGTGGACTTGCCGCTGTAGGGGAGGCCAACGATTCCGATTTGCATAGGGGAATTGGGAGTTAGGAATTGGATGAAAACGAGCGACCAGAACAATATACGGAGGTGATGCTCCTAAATCATCTTGTTTTCACGATCACACGCGAGAATCGGCTTTCCTCTGAAGCTCCGGAATGGTAAATTCTGCCTCGGGGTCACCTCATCCAAGGAACCATCGCTATGATCAGTTTTCGAAGTTCTCTTCTGCTTATCTGCGGCGTGGCGCTGCTGCAGTATGGCTGCACCTCGTTGAAGCCTTCGCGTGAAGACACCGCTCCGGTGATCCCCTCCGCGGAACGCGAATTCCGCGGCGTTTGGGTAGCGACCGTGGCCAACATTGATTGGCCCAGCAAACCTGGGCTGACCACGGAAGAGCAGCAACGCGAAGCCATTACGATCCTGGATTCGTGTGTTGCCCTCAACATGAATGCCGTAGTCTTCCAGGTGCGGCCGCATGCGGATGCGATGTATCAAAGCGCACTCGAACCATGGTCGTACTATCTGTCCGGCCAGCAGGGCGTCGCTCCCGAGCCGTACTATGATCCGCTGACGTTCTGGGTGAGCGAATCGCACAAGCGCGGACTTGAATTGCACGCGTGGTTCAATCCGTATCGCGCGCAGTTGCCGCGGGGCGGCGAGATCACAGAGCATTCTCTCGTGAAGAAGAAGCCCCACCTCGCGAAGCTTCTTCCGAATGGGACATACTGGCTCGACCCGGCGAACAAAGAAACGCAGGATCATTCCTACGCGGTAATCATGGACGTCGTTCGCCGCTATGATGTGGATGGGATTCATTTTGACGATTACTTCTATCCGTACGGCGATGGGAACTTCCCGGATGATGAAACATGGAACGCGTACGTCGCAGACGGCGGTTCAATGTCGCGAGGAGACTGGCGACGTGAGGCGGTCAATACATTCATCAAGCGGGTCTATGACGGGATCAAGAAGGAAAAGCCGTTCGTCAAATTCGGACTCAGTCCGTTCGGCATCTGGCGGCCGGGAAATCCGCCTTCCATCTCAGGGTTCGACCAGTACAACGGCCTGTATGCCGATGCGAAACTCTGGCTGAACGAAGGATGGATCGACTACTGGACTCCGCAGCTCTATTGGCCGGTGAATCAGATCCCGCAAAGTTTTCCGGTATTGCTCGGATGGTGGACGCGCGAAAACCCAAAGCAGCGGAACATCTGGCCCGGAATGATCGTCGGGCGCATGACGGACGAAAAGGGGACAGACGAGATCATCAATCAGATCATGATCACGCGCGGGTTCGTTCCCGAAGGACCGGGTCATGTTCATTTCAGCATGAAGGCGTTCTTGCGGGACAGCACGGCATTGAACGAGGGACTGAAACGAGGACCGTATCGGCAGGACGCGCTCGTGCCCCCCTCGCCTTGGCTGGATGACGAAGCACCGACTGTGCCGCTCGTGACAACCACCATCGTGAACGACACAATGCGGATCGCATGGACGCATGCCGCGCCTGTCGATGTCTTCCGGTGGGTCGTGTATTTCAAGTACAACACCGCTTGGCAGTATGTCATCGTGAACAGTGCTGATCGCGAATACATTCTGCCGATGACGCGTACGGTTGTCGAACGCACACGAGCACGCCGTGCCCAGGAAGAACAAGTCACGGAGAGGAACGAGGTGCTGATGGGGATCGCGGTGAGCGCTGTCGACCGAGTGGGAAATGAATCGGAAAGGGCCGTAGCAACCGGCATCCCCGCACCACTGACACAGCAAGTCCCAATCAACAATCAATAATCACCAATCGTCAATTTCCATATTCCGCAATTGTCTATGTTCCGTTCCGCCATCACTTGGACCACCACCGCGATCCTGATCCTCATCTGGCTCCCGTTGCTTGCGATCCGACGTTTGCTCGATCGCGATCCGGTTCACTATCGAACGGGCTATCTGTTCCGTGGTCTCGGAAAGGCGCTGACGAAGGCGAATCCCTCTTGGAAACTGCACATCACGGGAGAGACGATCGACGATCCGCGTCGGCCCTATGTGGTCGTCTCGAATCATCAGTCGCTGGCGGACATTCCGCTGATCAGCAATCTCCCGTGGGAGATGAAGTGGATGGGGAAGAAGGAACTCTTT
>JBFYQI010000150.1:0-5758 GCA_041302875.1 Ignavibacteria bacterium | reverse complement strand
ACGGCGCATGGTCGAATCGGCCTTCGAATTCCACATTCCTTCCTGCAGCCGGTGGACCGAAGAAATTCAACGCGAGCACCTGATACGAGATCTTGTCGCCCGGACGAACGCGTTCCCGGTCCGGGGTCACCTTCACGCGCATCCGATCCGGAACGAAGTCTTCGACACTCACACGGTAGGACGATAGGAATATGTCGTCGCCCGTCCGAACGTCCAATCGATATTCACCCGTTAGGGCGGAGGAGGAGGTCTGATATTCCAGTTCGAACATCCCCTGTTCATTCAGCGTCTTCTGAAGGTCGGCCACACGCGAGCCTCTCGGATTGAAGATCGCAATGCGGACAGGAATGCCGCTTGGCGTTGAGCTTCCGGAACGCCGAATGATCCCCGCCACGAGCAGCTTCTCTCCGGGCCGATACAGCGTTCTGTCCCCGTAGAGAAATGCGTCAAGGTCGGCATTCCCCTGCGGCTCTCCTCCCACGTCGAACCGGGAGGTCTCGATACGATGGTCATTCGGGTCGATGAAGCAATAATCATCGTCCTTCTCCGCCACCACGAGTCGAAGCGTGAAGCCCTTCAGTGCGTCACCCAGGGGATCGAAATCGACTCGTCCATCGCCATCGGTCTCCGCTGTTGCGGTGATCTGATTGCTCGTCGAGACAAGCGACACTTTCGCACCGCGGACCGGCTTACCATCCGCGAGACTGACGACAAATGCCTGGAGCGCGTTCTTGCTGCGCTTCACGATGATCCCGAGGTCGGTCAACACGACGAGCTTTGCAGTAGATTTCCACGGCTGCACCTTGTCCGCAATCTCAAAGAGGTAGCAGCCCCGGTAGTCGTCGCGGAGCCAGGGGCCCAGGTCGAGCAGCGACATCACTTCGACATTGGTAACCTTCTTCACCGGCATCTGCTTCTCGCCGAGCGTGCGTCCGTTATTCCCCACATTGTAGCGGAATTTGCGCTTGTACGAATATCCCTCCTCTTCATCCTCATACCAGTCGTAGTCATAGGAGCGACCACCGTCGAGGAAGTGAACGAGGTTATTGTAGAAGATCTGATAGCCACGAACAACGATCGCATCGACATTCACCGTCTTGAGCTCGAGGGTCCGATTTCCCGTGTTCAGCATGTACGTACCGCGCGATGCGGCAAATGCAAAAGACGGGGCGACATTCCCGATGACGATGTCCGCGGAATAGTCATTCTGCAAGGCGACGTCGAGATAGCTCTTCAATCCTTTCTGCACGGTCAGTCGGAAGGTTGTCCCGGGTTCGAAATTGCCCTTGAGGATCAGAGCGCCCGTACCGTCACGGTCGATGGTGAAGGTCCGTTTGGGTTCGACGCTGATCACATCCGACAATCCTGCGAGCGGAACCTCCTGCGACATCTTGAGGCGGATCCATCCCCGTTTTCCATCATATCCGAATTCGTGACCGAAGATCTTCAGCTCATCGATCCGCGGAAGCTTGAACGACAACGACCGCGGTTCGTTCAATGTCGTTCCAGTCTCCGGCGATACCAATTCATCGTCGCATTCAATGGTGATCGTTCGTTCCGTGTTTGTGGGAGGCACGGAACGAATCTCGAGTGCGAACACTTTCGAGCGCTGGCTGGTCATCAATGCGATGTTGGGGTGGGGCGTTCCATCGATCTCCACACGGAGCGCCTTTGTCAGGTCTTCGGGCAACACTTCGTACGAGAACGAGACGTTGGCCTTCATGCCGACCTCCCGTTTGTTATCAACGCGGTCGTAGAAGAATTCCGCGCTGACCATCCTGAACTGTTCCGTCGAGAACTCGAATGCCTCGTCACCGCTGAATCCGCCGGGGGCCTTCGCCAGATCCGTCAGCAATGCCGCATTGAGACGGCCGGAATAGGTTCGATCGCCCGGCAAGGCGGCATCGGGACTGAAGATGAGGTTTGACGTGTCGCTCCAGACGAACCGTCCCTCGATGGGCGGAGTGAACGTGATCAAGGACGTTTCCGTCCAGACGTTCGTCGATTCGATCGGCACGACGGCACGCGAAAACGTGAAGCTCAGAGCCGCGGTGCGCGCCACGACGCCGGACGGAAGTCTTGAGGTCACATAGAGCGTGTTGGGATCCTGGCGTGAGCAGGATTGGAAGAGCACCATCACGAGAGCGATCATTGCTGGAAGGAACCGATGCATGGAGACCCCCATATGAGGAATGGTGAGTGTGTGACTAGAATGCGGACCGAACGGTGAAGGAGACGGTTGTCATCCTTCCCTTCTCATCCGAACAGGTGACCACGTGTGCCCCCTCATTGATCCGAGGAAAGAGCTGCTCGCCGGGACGAATGCGGGCCAGAAACTGGTTGTTGAGATACCAGATGTGATGCTGCACATCGACCGATGAGGCCGCTCGAAACGGAACGACAATGCTTCCCGTGGTGGAAAAATAGGATGCCTCTTGCGAGGGCGAGATGACGGTCGGTCCCGAACCGGCAAACACCCGGTCGCAGGACGGAAGATGCGGGGGCGCGCCGTCAACGCGGTGTCCGATCGTTCGCCAGTACGCCACGAGCTCCGGCGGATAGGTTTTGACGGTCACTGTTCGATATCCTGTCGACGGCAAACAGGAAGTACAATACGAGCATGTGCCGTTCCGAGACACAGCATATTCCCGTTCCACATCGCAGAAACGCGGGATCGTCCTCGTCACCGAGTAGCAATCGCGGACCAGATGCGTGCAGTGCGCCGTTGGGATCATGCCGCTCTCGGTACACACGGAGCGCCATCGGATGTCGTCGGGCTCGACAGAGATGCGCTTCCGATTCGTGGAACTGATGGCGTTCATGATGTCGATCAACAACGGCGTCGCCGATTTACTCCCTACCAGATCCGCACATCCCTTGTTCGAGACATTGCCAATCCAGACACCAACGGTGTATTCGTCGGTGTAGCCGATGCACCATGCGTCACGGCGACCATAACTCGTTCCAGTTTTGTATGCAATGCGCGGCAGGTTCATAGCCGATTCAAAGTTGTTGGGAACGTCCGGTCGTTCCATCCCCGCAAGGATCTCTGTGACCATGAACGCCGAAGACGGGGAGCACACCGAACGCATCGGTTCGGTGGAATCGGCCTCAACAGAACGAAGGGAACGAAGGAATCCCTCGTTGGGGAACAGACAATATGCGTGCACCAGTTCTTCGAGGGTGACTCCACAGCCGCCGAGTATCATGCTTAGCCCCAATTGGGGTCCCTGCGCCTCGATCGTCTGAAACCTCGCCATGCTGAGAAAGGAGAGGAAGCTCCGAATGCTTGCCTCGCGGAGGAGCCGCACCATGGGCACATTGAGCGATCGGCGAAGAGCATCTTCGGCTGTGACCCATCCCGAGAATGTGCCGTCATAGTTCTGAGCGGTATAGCCGGCGACGTCGTACGGTACATCCAGCACGCGCACCTTCGGAGTCAGCGTGCCTCGGTCGAACAGCATCGCATAGAGAAACGGCTTCAGCGTCGAGCCCGGAGATCGGATCGCCTGAACAGCATCGACCTGGCCTGACGCAGAATCCGCCTCGCTCACATTCCCCACATACGCACGCACAGACATCGATTGGTTCTCGACCACGACGACAGCCCCGTTGTTGATGCCACGCAATTTCCACGGACGCAGATGGTTGGCCAGCAACCGTGCTACGGATTCCTGCATGCGATTATCCAATGTGGTTCGAACGGTGGCAGCCGTCGGCGCGAATTTACGAACCCGATGCGCGAAATGGACCGCCTTCCCTTCGGGCGAGCGACGTACCACAACGGCAGGGGTGTGGCGAATGCCGGCCGTATCCGCAGCGGCAAGAAGCCCTCGCCCTTTCATTGACGCTGCCAGCCGTTGTCGCGCTTGGTACAGGCGATCGGGATTGCGGTCCGGCCGCAGGCCATTCGGATCGTTTGGGATGAGAATGAGATCGAGCAAGTGCGCCGTGTTGAGTCGATCGAGAGGCGTTTGATAATAGAGGAGGGAGGCGGAAGCGAGCCCTTCAATGTTCCCGCCGAGCGGGACAAGGGACAAATACAGTGCGAGGATCTCATCCTTCGAATAGCGAAGTTCAAGCTGAAGCGCGCGGAAGATCTCGACACCCTTGTTCAGATAGGTCCGCCGCTTCGGCTCAAGCAGCCGCGCCACCTGCATCGTGATGGTCGACGCTCCGGAAACGCGTTCACCTGCCCGAATATTCTGGAGCACCGCTCGAAGGATTGATACCGGATTGACGCCGGGATGGTAGTAGAAATAGCGGTCCTCTTTTGCAAGGACAAGCTGCTTGAGTCTGGCGGGAATGTGCCGGGGGTCGGTCCGTATGCGCCATGCTCCATCGTGCGCGAGAAACGCATTGAGCATGAAGCCGTTCCGGTCTTCAACGACCGTCGAATAAGGCTTCATCGACGGGAGGGGAACAAGAATCAGCATAGCAAGCAAGAAGAGAGCGCTCGCCGCTGCGATCAGACCCCCGACTCGAACGATCCCCCGTATCGACATGAATGTCTGCTCATCGGAATGTGATGCTGGTGGATGCCATCCCCGTCACTCCCAGTCCGCACAGTCGTTATGACCTCATTCCCATCCCGTACTCATATCCCCGCTTGAACGCGTTCAGGTTCAGTTCCTCCGTCCCTTTCGGCACCGAGACCTTCACCGCTTCCTCCATCGCCTCCCTGCCGACCGCTCCCGTCATTGCGGTGAAGAAGCCCATCATCACGATGTTCAGGACCATCTTCTTCCCCAATTCCTCCGCGATGCGCGTCGCAGGGATCGAGTAATGCTTCAGGTCCTTCCGAAGGTTCGTCGGATTGACCAGCTCCTCTTCCGTGATGAGGGTTCCGCCTTCGGCAAGTTCCGGCGAGAACTTCGTGTACGCCTCCTGCGACATCACGACCATTAAACTCGGCGCGGTGATATAGGGGTAGGCGACCGGCTCGTTCGAGACGATCACCTGCGCGCTGCAGGCGCTCCCCCGGGCTTCCGGTCCGAACGCCTGGATCATGGTCGCGTGCTTGCTGTCGAAGATGGATGCGGCACGGCCGATGATGTATCCGCTGAGGATGACGCCTTGCCCGCCGAATCCGCCGATCTTGATCTCAGTTCTTGCCATCGAACACCTTCTGCATTTCGGGAGACGGCACGTACTTGTCGCCGTATTTCCCGCGGTAATGGTCATACATCGCTTGCTGATACGGCGGCCGTTCGATGTCGACGAACTTGCCGACGATGATCTTGCTCTGGAAATCCATCCCGACGGTCTTCGTGTCCGCGCCGTGCCGGATCTCCGCGTGTTCCTGATAATACTCCATCTGATCGAGTCCGTCACCGAGCTTGTTGCGGCGGCTGAACAACGTCGGACAGGGGGCGAGGATCTCGACGAACGAAAAACCTTTCTTCCCCAACGCTTCCTTGATGGACTTCGTCAAATGCCGGACGTGGGATGCGGTCCAGCGCGCCACATACACCGCTCCGCATGACTCCGCGAGGAATGGAAGATTGAACGTCTGCTCGAAGTTGCCATGGGGCGTCGTGGAGGCGGTCGCATTGAGCGGCGTCGTCGGCGCGACCTGCCCGCCGGTCATTCCGTAGATCATATTGTTGACCAGGATGACGGTCATGTCGACATTGCGGCGCGCGGCATGAATGAAGTGATTGCCGCCGATCGCCGTGAGATCTCCATCGCCGCTGTACACGACCACCTTCAATTCGGGATTCGCCAGCTTCAATCCCGTCGCGAACGGGATCGCCCG
>JBFYQI010000134.1:0-4489 GCA_041302875.1 Ignavibacteria bacterium | reverse complement strand
CGGGGTTTTCTGTTTCCGGACCACGCATGCAGCGGACGAACCTCAAAGGCCTCTCGCTCGAAGAACTTCAGTCGTTTGCCGAATCGCTCGGTGAACGGAAGTTCCGCGGCGCGCAGCTCTATTCCTGGCTGTACGCCAAGAGCGCCCAGCGATTCGAGGAAATGACCGACCTCTCGAAAGAGTTCCGCGTGTTGCTCGAGGCGTCGGCGTTGATCCAGAATCTCGATGTCGTCACGTCCTCGCGGTCTGCGGATCAAACGGAAAAATACCTCTTCAGGCTTTCCGATGACCGCATGATCGAAAGCGTCCTCATCCCCCCCGACCCCTCCTCCCCCTCCGTGGATCGGCGTCTGACGCTGTGTGTCTCAACCCAGGTCGGTTGTCCGCTCGACTGCAAATTCTGTGCAACGGGAACCATGGGCTTCACGCGGAATCTTCATGCGGGAGAGATCGTCGACCAGGTCCTCCAAGTGCAGCGCCGCAGCGACAAACGGTTGACCAATCTCGTCTTCATGGGTATGGGAGAACCGATGCTCAACTACGAGAATGTCATGAAGGCGGTGGACATCATCACCGATGACCGTTCGTTGAACATCGGCGCGCGACATATTACAATCTCGACGGCCGGCTACGCCGACAAGATCCGCCAAATGGCGGACGAAGACCGCCGCGTGAAATTGGCGCTCTCTCTGCATACGCTGGATAACGAGAAACGAACGCAGCTGATGCCCATCACAAAGAAATTCAGCGTCAGCGACCTCATCGATGCATTGGATTACTACTACCGCCGCGTCCGCAGACGGCCGACGCTGGAATACATTCTCTTCGACGGCTTCAACGACACGACCGCCGATATCCGCGCCCTTGTCAAGGTCAGCCGCCGCGTGCCGTGCAAGGTGAACCTGATTCCCTACCACTCGATTGCGTTCACCGGACTCACCGGGTTCGGCGCAACCCTTCGTCCTGCCCCCCACGCCCACATCGAACGGTTCGCAGATGCTCTCCGACGGTCGGAGATCACCGTCATGGTGCGGTCCAGCTCCGGACAAGATATCAATGCCGCCTGCGGCCAGCTCGCCGTAACGCATCGCCCCGAAAACGCCATCTGACCTCTGTTCGTTGGGGATGTGCGAAAAATCCCTTACATTGACGCAATTCCGTACAGTCATTCACTCGTCGATGTCTCACCACGATCGGTTGATTGCATGAAGATCATTCTCTTTGGTCCTCCGGGGGTTGGAAAAGGAACCCAAGCGAAGCTCCTCCTCGAAGAATTCCACTGCCCGCATATTTCCACCGGCGACTTGCTCCGCGAAGCAGTGAAGAACCAAACCCCGCTGGGTGTCAAGGCGCGGTCATTCATGGATGCGGGGAATCTCGTTCCCGATGATGTGGTGATCGGGCTCATCGAGGAAGTCCTCCAATCAGACCAGGCGAAAGACAGCTTCATCCTGGATGGATTTCCGAGAACGCTCCCCCAAGCCAAGGCGCTCGATGCATTGTTCGAGCGACTTGATATCAAGCTGGACCGAGTCATCAGCCTTGAGGTCGATCCAGAGGAGATCATCCGTCGTCTGGATCAGCGGCGCCTCTGCAAGGCGTGCGGCCACATCTATCCCCTCGACCTGCTCAAAGGAGGAGACCGCTGCTTGCATTGCGGCGGGGAACTCCATCAGCGGGAAGACGATAAGCCTTCCACCGTGCGACGCCGATTGGATGTCTATCAACAGCAAACGCGCCCGTTGATCGAGTACTACCGGTCGACCGATCGTCTCGCGACCGTCAACGGAATGAACGAGATCGGCTATGTTCACAAGATGATCCTCGAGCTCCTGTATCGAGACGGAACACACGTGTAGCCGCATGAGGCCGTTTCGACCCAGACCGGAATCCGGCGCCACCCCCTACGTCATCGCGCACCGAGGCATCTCCGCCAAGGCACCGGAAAATACGCTGGCTGCGTTCCGAATGGCAGCGGATGCTCGCGGGGTCGACATGATCGAGTTGGATGTCCGTCTGACCCGCGATGAAGAAGTGATCGTGCTTCACGACCGGACGCTGCAACGTACGACGACGGGGAATGGCGCAGCACGCGCGTACTCCTCGGCCGAACTCCATGCGTTCGATGCCGGTTCCTGGTTCCATCCTTCGTTCAAGGGTGAACACGTGCCGACCCTTCGAGAGGTGCTTGCCGGCGTTGGAGGCCACATGTGGTTCGACGTCGAGATCAAATCCGACTGGATGCATCGCGAACCGCCGGGATTGCTTGAACGCCGCGTCTTGGAGACGGTCCGTGAGCAGAACCTGATGGATCGCGTGATGTTCTCTTCCTTCGACCATCGCCTGATTGCCAACGTAAAATCCCTCGCACCCGACTCCGTGACAGGAGCGCTCTACAACCTCTATTGGGATTTCCCGCATTCACCATCATACTTTCACGAACGGACGGGCGCCGAGGTGTTCGTCTGTGCGCGGCACGAGTTGCGACGTTCCTTTGTGGAGGATGCACATCGGGTTGGGATGGCGGTGTACGTCTATACGATCGACATCCCCTCCGATATCCAGGCAATGATGTCCATGGGAATCGATGGCATCATTTCGAACGCGGCTGATGACGTTGTCCCCATCATTCAATCAGGATGGAACCGACCGTGAATGTCCTTCGTCTGCTGATGTGCTGCTGGTTGATCGCCCTTGCAGGCTGCGATCGTTTCGGAGGGACGAGTGTCCTCCCCGTGGACACCTTCGACCGAGCCGTTCAATCGCTTCAAGAGCGCGATCTCCAAAGCGCCCGTCGCCTCTTTGAGGCGGCAGTGGCAGAGCCGTCGGTGACGGCAAATCCGGAGAAGCTCGCCATCGCCCGGACGTATCTCGCTCAAGTTCATCTCGAGTTGTCGGAATACCGCGCGGCCTCCAGCGATATCACACTTGCGCAATCCCTGTACACGAGACTGGGCGATTCGAGAAGCCGGGCTCGGCTTGCCGCGATCGCAGGGGATGTGGAGTTCGCACTCGGACGGTATCGGTCTGCGATCGAGCGGTACGAGGAAGCCGCCGCCGGAGCGCTCGCCTTCGGGGACAAAGCGGATGGAGCGGCCGCGGAAACGGGGGTCGCGCGGTCCCTGCTCTTCTCTGGCGACGCAGAGGCGGCGCTGGCCCAGTATGCGTCTGCCGCCGCGATGGTTCGTGCGATCGGTGATGTCGCCACCCTTGCCGCGGCGGAACTCGGTCGCGGCAGGGCGTTCCGAATCCTGCGGAAGTATCCCGAGGCGCTCGATGCGCTCACCGCTGCGGAAGAGGCAGCCCGCGGCGGATCGACGGAACTGGGTGCGCGCATCAGAGCGGAAATTGCGTTGGTGCGGTCTGCAATGGGAAACACAACCGCGGCCGTTGAGGGATTGCGCGATGCCGTCAATGCATTGCGCGGTCAGCAGGCTGGACGAGAGGATGAGCCGACCTTCCTTGCGTATCTCGGTTCGATCTACGAGCGAATGGGGAGAAGCACAGACGCAGCTCAATTCTACCGCGAAGCCTCTGGCGTCGCGCGGAAGAATGGGGATCGGATCGGAGAGCTCTACCTCAAGGCGGCACAGATTCGTACAGGAAGAAGTGAAGCAGGAACGGTGCCGGTCGGAGATCAGTGGTCTGCGTTGGCGACTGAATTTCGCGCGATCGCATGCGCGAGCGGGGAGGCGTACGCATACATTCAGCTCGGGCTTCTCGCCGAGCGTACGGGAGCGCTTGCCGACGCGCAGGAATATTTGGCGAAAGGTGTCGCGCTCGACCAACGCGCACTCCCCGACTTCGTCCATCCCGAACGACATGCACCGTTGCGGCGCCTCCTGTCCATCCAGGATCCGCCTGCAGACTGGTACGGATCGCTGGCACGCGTGCTCGTTCGGCGGGAACGCTCGAGCGAAGCGTTGCGTGTGCTGGAGATGGGCCGGCTTCGGCAATTGCGTTCCGCATTTCGTGGACCGGAGGTCATTGCGAGGCAGCCGTCTGTCAAGCAGCAGACGGATGATGTCCGGAATGCCCTTGAAGAAGCGACCATCCTCTCGGTCGAACTGGGAGCACGCCTGGGACAGCGCGATCTGAATGCGTCTGCCGCCGAGACACAATCCATGCGGGAGAATCTGGAATCGCTGATTCAGCGTGTGCGAGCGGGGTCGAGCGGGGTTCAGTCTCTTTACGCGAACTACGACCTGCTTGTCCCTTCACCGGTTCCCGATGTGGCGGTGCTGCAGCGATTCATCCCGCGCGGGAATGCGGTCCTCACGTTCTTGCCAGCCTACGACCGGCTCTATCTCTTCGTCGTGACTCACCGTGCGGTGAGCGTCCGCTCCACGTCGATTCGTCTCGATTCGTTGACGATGCTGGTGCGAGAATACAAACAGCTCTTGCTCGATCCGCGCGTCTACAGCACCGACATCGCTGCAGCAAACGTCGATGCCATGACCCGGTTCGCCGGACTGTCCGCCCGGTTGTA
>JBFYQI010000122.1:0-11044 GCA_041302875.1 Ignavibacteria bacterium | reverse complement strand
CCTGAATGGAATTCCGCAGCTGGTCCGCGTACAAAGCCGGTATCAACGCTCCCGACGGAGCGCCATTGGGCATGCGACTGAGGGGGGAGGAAAAACAGGACTGCGATCAGAGTGATCGTTGTGCGAGCCATCAACCGTTCACGTCCGCTTCGTCTTGCGTTCGGTGTGGATCTCCGCCAGGAGTTCCTCGATCCGTCGCCGGCGTTCATTTTCGTTGCGCATGTTCATCAGCCGAGCGCGTTCGCGGCGGATCATTGCCTGGGTCGCATCATCTGGTGCTTGCAGGAACTCCCGGACAAGCCAGTCGAACGTATCGAGAGAGGCCATGATCGCTGAGGGTGAGAGATGTCCAACCGATCACTGGATCGACGGATACGGCAGCGTAAAAACGACCGTTGCCGTATCGGAGTAGTCACTGCTGTTGTTCACAAGGACTGCGCGGACGCGATACGAGTACACGGAATCGACGAACAATCCGACGGAATCCACTGCGGATGTCACGTTGCGCGTCGTCGCAAGCCGCACGAGGAACTGGCCATTGTTCACTTTTCGCTCGATCCAGAAGCTATCCTCCGTCTCCGAATTGTCGGTCCATGCAACCTGGACAGCGGTGCGGCCGACTCGGGTCAGACTGATGTTGGAGGGGGCGCTCAGGTCTTCCGATGGACCGGTTCCATCGTCATCTGTACCACAACTGATCGACAGGAATGCGATAGCAAGGGCGGAAATGAGTGTTTTCTTCATTGGCTTTCGGGGGAATGGTGATGAAGAAAAATGGGGATTTTTATCACGCAAAGCAAGATATTCCCATGTCCATTCATCTGCACGGTTTGGCCATTTCGTTGGACGCACGAAGGCGAAATGGGGGCGATTTCCCCCCTCTCGCTGTGGCATGTCCCTTGCCCTCTTTCAGAGAAGCAATCGTAACGGAGGAAAACACCATGAGATTCTTCATCAGTATCTTCATCCTGGGTTTGGCGGTCAGTTCTCTCACACCGCATCCTGCCATCGCCGCCCCTTCTCCACATGCCCACGGTATTTCTTTCCACTTCGGCTACTTCTACGATAGCCTTCGTCCTCATGGTGAATGGATCGAACTGGAGGAAGGCTTCTACGTGTGGCGTCCCCTGCGCGTTCGCCATGGATGGCGTCCGTACATGTTCGGCCGCTGGGCGTGGACGAATCATGGTTGGTACTGGATCTCCCAGGAACGATTCGGCTGGATCGTTTTCCACTACGGCCGTTGGTACTACGACGACTACTACGGATGGGTCTGGGTGCCCGACGATGTGTGGGGACCCTCTTGGGTTGAATGGAGATACGACGATGACTATGTCGGCTGGGCACCGTTGCCTCCGTACGCAGGATTTCACATCTCCATCGGGATTCGATTCTCGCGCCACTGGGATGCACCGGGACACTATTGGAACTTCATCCGCATCGGTCATTTTGGCCGCGAGGTCCGCTATCGGGACGTCGTCTCAGACAGTTACACGCGACGGCTGATCCGCACGACGCGCAGTTCACGGGACTATGACTATCGTGACAACCGCGTCATCAACCGGGGACTCGATCCGGGATTCATCGAACGGCGGACGAGCCGGCGCATGCCGGAACTCGAGATCACGGACCGGACGAGTGGTCCGGGCGAACAGCTCACACGGCGCACGGGTTCGAACCGAACGGAGCGCATCGAGGTCTATCGTCCGCGTGAGGCAGAGATCCGTTCGACACCTGAACGGGTGGAAGCGCGGCGTTCCGAGCGACGTTCCACGCTCGAGTTGGAACACATTGAGCGACCCGACAGGAATCAGGAATCCGGGAGCATTCGAGAAGAAACGCGACGTCCTTCGAGCGAGCAGGAGCGTCCTCAGATTGAACGGAGAGCGACACCGGAGAGCCGCACGCCGCAGATCGAGCGAACCCCTCGACCGGCAACGCCCGGACAAAGTCGGGAACAGCGACCGCGCGAGGTCACGACACCGTCACCGAGCAAGAAGGTCGAGACGCAGCAGCCGCAAGAACGGCGCCGGGAATTGATACAGCGGTATGAACGGAGCTCGCCGACCCCGCCGACAAGCCGGGAAACGCCAAGCGTCAAGAGGGAATCGCGAAACTCGCCGACGCCTGCGCCGGCAGCGCGAGAGAAACGAAACTCCGGTACGGAACGACGGAGGGATTGAATCCGAACTTGAGTGCGAGGGTTAGGAAGAACGAACGAGAGGTCTCGCAGCACGGGCCTCTCGTTCTTGTTTTCATGAAAGGAGATCGAGAACCGTTCTCATATCATCCGGGAGGTCGGAATCGAACCGCATCATCTCACCTGTCTTCGGATGAACGAAACCGATCGTCTTTGCATGCAGCGCCTGGCGTGCGATCTCCTTGAGCAGATTCGCCGCCCTCTGGGCCTTCTTCCGCTCAAGACCATTCCATGCCGGATTCCGTCCCCCATAGGTAGGGTCGCCGAAGACCGGATGACCGATATGCGCCAGATGAACGCGGATCTGATGTGTCCGCCCGGTTTGGAGTTTAAGCCGGATCAGTGTGAGAAAATCAAACTGCCGCAACACCGTGTATTCCGTGATCGCGTGTTTGCCTTCCTCCGCAACGGTCACCTTCTTCCGATCGCGTTTGCTCCGGGCAAGCGATGCCTCGATCACTCCCCGCTCCTCGTGGAATCTTCCCCAGACGATCGCCCAATATTCCCGGTCGATCGTCCGTCGCGAGAATTGGCGCGCCAGATGTGCATGCACCGCATCGCTCTTCGCCACGACCATCAATCCTGTCGTCTCCTTGTCCAAGCGATGCACGATCCCAGGACGAACGGCCTCGCGCGTGCGTGACAATTGATCGCAATGGTGCAGCAATGCGTTCACCAGCGTCCCGGTATAGTTGCCGTACGCCGGATGCGTGACCATGCCCGCAGGCTTGTTCACGATCAAGAGAGAGTCGTCTTCGTGGAGAATCTCGAGGGGAATCGCTTCGGCAAGGGCTTCAGAACGCGGCGGACGGGGAAACGTGACATCAATGATGTCCCCCGGCGCGAGGGAATAGCTCGGTTTGGTGGGCCTCCCGTTGACCAGCACCATTCCGGCTTCGATCGCCGCCTGCACCTTCGTGCGGGTCGCGTTCTCGACCTGGCGCGTCAGGTAGACATCAATTCGCTTCGGGCGCTCACCTTCTGGAACGACAAGTCGCATCGTCTCGCGAGGTTCGGGCGGAATAACATCGACGGACGAGTCGGTCATGAGCGTTGGAGGGGAAACGCAAGTCGACGGGGCAACGCGGGAGGGTTCCCGCTCGGTGCGCCCGTGTTACGGCTTTGGATCGGAAGATGTTGAATCGCCGGCTGCAGCAACTTCGGGCTTCGCTCCCGATGAGCTGCCTTCGACGTCGTGCGTGAACTTCTTGTGGAAGAGGAGCATCAAGACGACGCCGATGCTGACACAGGAATCGGCGACGTTGAACACCGCCCACCGGGACATGTGCACACCGAGCAAATTGATGTTGAAGAAATCGACATCGACGAAATCGACCACCTTCCCGTAGAACAGCGGGGCCTCACCGAAGATGACGCCGTAGAAGATGCGATCAATGAGATTGCCGAGCGCGCCGGCAAGGATCAATGCCAGCGACAACCGGACAACGAAGGCCTCGTTGCGGATGCGATACAGGTAATACCCGATCCCGATGCTTGCGATGACAGAAAACAGGGTGATGAACAGCCTTCCACCGACTTCGATGCCGAAGGCCATTCCCGGATTTTCGATGAAGGTCAGCCGGAGAAAATCGCCGATCAGGGGAATGCTCTGGCCGAGATACATCCCCTCATGGTACCAGCCGAGGATCGGCACGGTGAATCCCTTGACGAGCAGTTTCGTCACCTGATCGAGGGCGACCAGCGCCGCGGTGATGTAGAGAACGCGCAACTCTCCTCCTACTTCTTTGACATCTTGCACTTGACGCACTGCTGCGCATGCGGCACTGCCTCGAGCCGTTCCTTGTCGATCAACGTTCCGCAGTCTGTGCAGAATCCGTAGTCGCCGCGTTCGATGCGTTTGAGAGCGTCGTTGAGATAGCCCAGGAACTTCCCCTCCCGCGAGGCAAACAAGAATGTCTTCTCGCGTTCCATCGCGTCCGTTCCCTGTTCCATGTGGAGCGAGTAGCTCGAGTTTTCCGTCTCGTATTGCCCAGTCGTCACGTCCATCATTGTCGACTTGAGCGAATCGAGTTCCTCGAGGATCTCCTTCCGCTTCTCTTCGATCAGCTTGCGAAAGTGCGCAAGATCTTCCTTGTTGAATCCTTTTCGAATGACGGGTTTCGCCGGAGCCGATGCTTTCGCCTTCGGGTTCTTTGCAGAAACCTTCTTGACCGGAGTCGGCGCCGCTTTCTTGACCTTCTTCCCCGCCACCTTCTTCACCTTCGCGGCTGGCTTTTTCACGATCTTCTTTGCCATGACTCTACCTCCACCCTTTTAATCCTGATGACTCGTACCACACCGAGGGGGTAAATGGTACGAAATCTTCACATCAATTTCTCAACAGCGATCTCTGCTTTTTCACCATTGACCTCATCCGCCGTCAAGAGGACGGGAGCTGAGGCGCCGGATGGCACATGCACGACATCCGCAGCGAGCGTTTCCTCTCTCACGTATGCGTCCAGCTTGCCAAGAGCATCGGCAAGGCGGGGCGTGACGCGACAATGGATCCGAATGCGATCTGACACCTCAAAGCCCGAATCCTTCCTCAGGTTCTGCACACGATTGACAAACTCGCGCGCCAATCCTTCCGTGAGCAACTCCTCTGTGAGCGTGGTGTCCAATGCGACCGTCATGCTGCCGTCGCTCTCCACGAGCCAGCCCTGGATATCCTCATGAAGGATCTCAACATCTTCGGGGGTGATCGCGCACGGGGTTCCGGCGATCGTCAGTTCGAGCGAGCCCTGCTTTTGCAGTGTGCTGATCTCGTCCGTCGTGAGTTCCTTCAGGCGCGCAGCGACGGCCTGGACCGACTTCCCGTGCTTCGGTCCGAGTGATTTGAAGTTCGGC
Source organism: Ignavibacteria bacterium (assembly GCA_041302875.1). Taxonomy (GTDB): domain Bacteria; phylum Bacteroidota; class Ignavibacteria; order UBA10030; family UBA10030; genus JAKAJH01. Next base: position 5,997 of record JBFYQI010000122.1, on the reverse strand, counting down.
TTTGACTTCTTCTTGATGATGGCGGACTCGTCGGCCACATACTCGATCTGCTTGACGTTGATCTCTTCGAGGATCACGTCCTGCATTCGCTCGACCTCGCGGCGATCTTCTGGTCCCGCCACCGGAATGATGATCTTCGCCAGCGGTTGACGGACCTTGAGGTTCGACTTCATGCGCATCGCACGGACAAGTCCGACCAGACGGATCGCACGCTCCATCCGGTGCTCGAGTTCGAGATCGATGGCGTGCTCATCCGCCTCTGGCATGTCTTGCAGATGAACAGAGCGGCCCGGATCGGAGTTCCCGACCGCCGTCAGGTTGCGGAATAGTTCTTCGGCCAAGAACGGTGCAACAGGCGCCATCAGCTTCGCCACCGTCATCAGGCATTCCTGCAGCGTTTGATAGGCCGCGATCTTGTCGGCCCCTCGTTCGCTCTTCCAGAATCGGCGACGGTTTCTGCGAACATACCAGTTCGAGAGCTGGTCGAGGGTGAATTCGCTCACGGCTCTGGCCCCCCGCGTGACATCGTACGCGTCGATGTTGGTGCGGTACCGCTTCACCAATGAATTCAGTTCGGAGATGATCCAACGATCGATCTCCGGACGGTCCTTCACCGGAACGATCGGCGCGCTGCCGTCAAATCCGTCCAGGTTCGCATACAAGGCGAAGAACGAATACGTGTTTACCAGGGTGCTGAAGAACTTGCGCTGGGTTTCGCCGATTCCCTCCTCATCAAAAAGGGTCGGACGCCAGACCGGGCTTTGCGCAATGAGGTACCATCGCACGGCATCCGCGCCGTACTTGCGCATCAACTCGAACGGGTCGACGGTGTTCTTCTTCGACTTCGACATCTTCTGGCCGTGCTTGTCCAGGATGAGCTCATTGACGAGCACATTCCTGAATGCCGGCTTGTCGAAGAGGAACGTTCCGATGGAATGGAGGGTGTAGAACCATCCGCGCGTCTGGTCGATGCCCTCGGAGATGAAGTCCGCCGGATAGGCGTTCTCAAAGATCTGGCGGTTCTCGAACGGGTAATGCCACTGGGCAAATGGCATCGAGCCTGAATCGAACCAAACGTCGATGAGCTCGGGCGTGCGCTTCATCGTCCCGCCACACTCACACGGAAAGGTCACGGCGTCGACATGCGGTTTGTGGAGGTCGAGAGGCTCAGGAAGATTCCGTCCCCACCGGAGTTCTTCGATACTGCCGACGCACTTCTGCGCAGAGCACGTGTCGCAGATCCAAATGGGGAGCGGCGTGCCCCAGAACCGGTCGCGCGACAGCGCCCAATCCTTATTTTCCTCGAGCCAATTGCCGAAGCGTCCCGAACCGACCTCCGCCGGGATCCAGTTGATCTCCTTGTTTCGCTCGATCATCCGCTGAGCGTAATCCGTCGTGCGTATGTACCACGATTCACGTGCGTAGTACAGGAGTGGGGACGAGCAGCGCCAGCAGTGGGGATAACTATGGAGATACTGTTCCTTCTTGTAGAGGATCCCGCGAAGCTTCAGGTCCGAGATGATCTCGGGGTCTGCATCCTTGACGAACATGCCGGCAAAAGCGGTCACCGAAGCGTCGAATTCTCCAGACTTGTTGACCGGGTGGATCGTGGGAAGTCCGTGTTTCCGTCCGGCCTGATAATCGTCTTCGCCGTATGCCGGCGCCATGTGAACGATGCCGGAACCATCTTCGGTCGTCACAAAGTCCGCCGTGATGACATACCATCCCTTTTCCTTCGCCGGATGATAGTCGTACATCCGTTCGTACTCTTTCCCTGCCAGCGCCGAGCCTTTGAACTTCTCCAACACGGTGTGCTCGTCATCGAGAACGGTCCGGCGCGCGTCCGCCAGGATGAGATGCTCGCCCTTATGCGCCACCTTCACGTAGTCAACGTCGGGATGAACCGCGATGGCGACATTGGAGATCAGAGTCCACGGTGTGGTCGTCCAGACGAGGAAGAACGTATTGGCTTCCCCTTTCACCTTCAGCTTGATATAGACCGAAGGATCGCGGACGTCCTTGTAGCCAAGGGAGACCTCATGCGAAGACAAGGGGGTTTCGCACCGCGGACAATACGGTTGGATCTTGTGTCCCTTGTAAATGAGTCCGCGATCGAAGTACTGCTTCAGCGCCCACCAGATCGACTCGATGTACTCGTTGTCGAAGGTGACGTACGGATGCTGGAGGTCGACCCAGTAGCCCATCATCCGGGTCATCTCCTCCCAATCGATCTTGTATTTCCAGACCGACTTCTTGCATTCCTCGTTGAACTTCGCAACGCCGTAGTCGACGATCTCGTCCTTGTGCTTGAAGCCGAGCATCTTTTCGACTTCGATCTCCACCGGCAATCCGTGCGTGTCCCATCCCGCTTTCCGGTGCACCTGAAATCCCCGCATCGTCTTGTACCGGCAGACGATATCTTTCAGCGTGCGCGCCATGACGTGATGAATCCCCGGACGTCCGTTCGCCGTCGGGGGTCCTTCGTAGAACGTGAAGGAGGGCTTGCCGTCGCGGATGGCGATGCTTCGCTCAAAGGTCTTGTTCTCTTGCCAGAACGTCTGGATCTCGGCCTCGAGCGCGTGGTAGTTGAGTTTGTCGGTCAGAGATTTGAACATCAGGGGTCAGGAGTCAGTGGTCAGGGGCAAGAATGTCAACAACGAACTACATCTTCCGGACGACCTCTTTCATGATCGCGGTCATCCGGGGTTCGGCCTTTGTTGCCACCTTGAGAACCTCGGCCAAGGTGACGGGTTTCAGCGCATCGGGGAAGCATTCGTCCGTGATGATCGAGAAGCCGAGGACCGGCATTCCCATGTGGACGGCGACGATGTCTTCGGGGATCGTCGACATGCCGACAGCATCCGCTCCGGCGATTCGAAGGAATCGGTACTCCGCGCGTGTCTCGAGATTCGGACCCTGCATCGCAACATAGACCCCTTTCTGGATCGGAATCTTCAGGTCGAGGGCCGCCTGTTCCGCGAGCGCGATCAACGCCTTGCTGTACGGCTCCGACATGTCCGGGAACCGCGGTCCGAGCGAGTCGTCGTTCGGTCCAATGAGCGGGTTGTCCCCGAGCAAATTGATGTGATCGGTCATCAGCATCACATCCCCCTTCTTGAAGAGGGGGTTGAGCGCTCCCGCAGCGTTGGAGATGAGAAGGCGCTCCACGCCGAGGAACTTCATCACGCGCACCGGGAACGTGACCTGCTTGAGCGTGTAGCCTTCATACAAATGAAAGCGGCCTTGCATCGCAACGATCTTCTTCCCTGCGAGGGTTCCGAAGATCAGTTTGCCGTGGTGCGATTCAACGGTCGAGACAGGAAAATGCGGGATGTCGGCGTAGTCGATCACCGCGCTCTTCTTGATCTCTTTCACCAGCCCGCCCAGCCCGGTTCCCAAGATGATCCCGATGTCTGGACGGAAGGAGGTCTTCGTCCGGATGAACTGGACGGCTTCGTCGATCTGCGTGCGAAGGCTCATGGGCAAGGAATGAATGAGAGATTGCGTGAGAGATGATTTGGTGATTGAAGAATTGGATAATTGGGTGATCGGCCAGACTAGAGCTTCTTGAGGATCTCATCGATCTCAAGGTGTTCTTTTCCCGAACCGTGGGACGAGTTACGGCTTCTCCCATCGTCATCCTCGATCTCGAGAGCGCGGATCAGGTCGAGCTCGGAGCTCAGCAGGATCTTCATCTTTGCCAACATGCTCTCCTTCCGGGCTTTGAGCGTCGAGATCTCTTCTTTGGCGCGCGCGAAGTCTCCTCGTGCTTTCTCAACGATCTCGGACGCTTTGACCTCTGCCTCGCGGATGATCAAGTCGGCCTCCTTGCGGGAGTTCTCGATGGACTTTCCGCTGGCTTCCTGAGCCTGCATCAAGGTCTGCTGCAGGGTCTTCTCCATGTTCTTGTAGTCCACCAGTTGCGTCTCGAGTTCCAGGATGCGGTCGCGAAGGTCCCTGTTCTCCTTGAAATACTCCTCCAGGTCATTGGAGACCATTTCGAGGAACGTGTCCACCTCGACGGTATCGTAACCCCGCATGGTCTTCTTGAATTGCTGCTTCTTGATCTCCAGCGGCGTGATCTTCATAGCTTCACCTCGCGATCATTGATCGGTGCGTTTCTTCCGTTGACCGAAGATGGCCGTCCCGATCCGTACGATCGTGGCCCCCTCCTCGATTGCGATCTCCATGTCGTGCGTCATGCCCATGGAGCAGAGATCCATGCTCACTCCCGGGATGTCCGCTTCTCGGATCCGGTCTCTCAATTCGCGGACGATCCGGAATGAACTCCTGGATGCTTCAGCGTCATCTGAGAACGGTCCCATCGTCATCAAGCCGCGAATCCGAACGCGGTCAAAGCGACTTGCCTGGCGCACGAGTTCCAGCGTCTCCCCGGGGGCGACACCGAATTTCGTGGCCTCGTCCGTCGTGTGGACCTCGATCAGGATGTCGACGGCATTCTCCAGTCGTTCTGCGCGTTTCTGCAGTTCCTCCACGAGCCGAAGATCATCGACCGCATGGATCAAATGCGCATGTGTAGCGGCGAACTTCGCCTTGTTCGTTTGCAGATGGCCTATGAAGTGCCAACGGAGCGGAAGGTCGGTCAACTGTTCGCGCTTGTCCAGCCACTCTTGAACGTAGTTCTCGCCGAAATCGAGTTGTCCCAAGGCTGCGGCCTCGCGGATAACGTCCGACGAGAAGGTCTTCGACACGGCAACGAGCAGGACCTCATCAGGTCGCCGGTCACATCGGAGGCAGGCCTCCTCGATGCGTTTCCTGACCGTTATGAGGTTTTCAGCGATCATTCGGCGTTTGCAAGAGGTTAATATACGCGAGAACTTGCCGAAAATCAACGCGATCGGAAGTTCTTGCTCCATATACATCTACGGCAGGGCGTTTGAGGCGTTCCTTGACTTCGACCCCCAATTTTATTTAATTGAAAGTGGTTGCCACGATTGAGCTTGTCTGATCCCAAAGGAGCACGGATGTCCGGTTTTGACCATATTGACGATGATGGGTTCCCCCGGACTCCGAACGACTCCTCGGATGATGATGTCCGGCGGTTCCGCGAAAGCCTGCGTAACGGATCCCGAGACATCAACAACCCGGAAGCTCTCGAAGAGATCATTCAGTTCTACCTCGATCATGAGGAATTCGAGGAAGCCCTCCAATTCGCTGAACGGTTGCTCTCCTTTGAGCCCTTCAGCTCCGATGCCTGGCAGCGCAAGGGGATGATCCTCAACAACCTGACGCGCTATGCCGATGCCCTTTCCTGCTACGACCGCGCCCTTAGCCTGAATCCGACCGACCCGGAGATCTACATCAACCGGGGGATCACGCTCGACAACATGGAGCGGGTCTCAGAGGCCATGGAATCATTCGACCGGGCCATCGAGCTTGAACCCGCGAACGCCGAAGGCTTGTTTCAGAAGGGAATCACGCTGGAGAAGGAAGAGCGCTTCCCCGAGGCGGTTGAGATCTTCAGGCAGGTCCTCGCGCTTGAGCCAGAGCATATCGACGTCTGGTATGAGCTCGGCTACTGCTATGATTTCATGGAGAGACCCGAAGAATCCGTTCAATCCTACGACGAACACCTTTCGCGCGACCCGTACAATTCGAATGCATGGTACAACAAGGGGATCGTCCTCAATCGGATCGGTCGCTACGCGGAGGCGATCTCGGCCTATGAGTTCGCCTTGGCAATCCACGAGGATTTCCCTTCGGCCTGGTACAACCTGGGGAATGCGTACGCCAACTCGGGAAAGCTGCACGATGCCATCCGGTGCTACAAGCAGACACTCGAGGTCGAACCGTCGGATGTTCCCGCCTGGCACAACCTCGCCAATGCCTGGGAGGAACTGGGGGAATACCAGGAAGCGATCCAATGCTACACCACGGCCCTCTCGCATGACCCAAGCCATCACGAATCGCACTTTGGCCGGGGTTGTTGCCTCGATGCGCTGATGCGAACCCCAGAGGCGCTTGTGGACTACGAGC
>JBFYQI010000107.1:0-2961 GCA_041302875.1 Ignavibacteria bacterium | reverse complement strand
TCCGATCTCTCCTGCGTCAGCTGCCATCGTTCCGTCGGCCATTTGGAATGAATCTCCTTCGCAACCTTGTGAGGCACCGTCATGAGCACCCAACCATCCACCCCGCGCAGACCCGTTCGTCTCATCGCCACGATCGCCATCGTCACGGCTGTCGTTTCCATCGCCGTGATCGCCCTGCTACTGAACATCTTCGAGCGAAAGCAGGAAGGGCTTACACCGTTCTATCGGGTCGTGGACCTGAACGACACGATCGAGGCCCCCGAAGTTTGGGGGAAGAACTTTCCACTCCAGCATGACGACTACAAACGCACGGTCGACCAGGTGCGCACCCGCTTCGGTGGAAGCGAGGCCGTCCCGCGAACCCCTTCAAACGTCGATCCCCGCTCCGTCGTCGCGCAATCCCGCCTGGAGGAAGATCCCCGATTGAAGACGCTGTGGGCCGGCTACGCCTTTGCGACCGATTTTCGCGAAGAGCGGGGACACGCCTACATGCTGGACGATCAAACCTTCACTGAGCGCCAGACCGTTGCGAAACAGCCGGGCACGTGCATGCATTGCCATGCATCGGTCTACCTCCCTTACAAACGACTCGGGAACGGCGATCTGATCAAGGGATTTGAAAAGATGAACCAGATGTCCTACACCGAAGCGCGCAAACTCGTCGAGCATCCGGTCGCCTGCATCGATTGCCATGATCCGGCCTCCATGCAGTTGCGTGTGACCCGTCCTGCGTTCATGGAGGGGATCCGCGCGTTGAAGGCGTCTCAGGGGATCAAGAACTATGACGTCAACACGATGGCCACGCGTCAGGAGATGCGCGCGTACGTGTGCGGTCAGTGCCACGTCGAGTACTACTTCAAAGGACCGGAGAAGCGGCTCGTCTATCCCTGGCACAAGGGCCTGCAGATCGACAGCATCATGGCGTACTATGACGAGGTAAAACAGAAGGATTGGGTCCATGCGGAAACGGGGGCGCCGGCGCTCAAGGCGCAGCATCCGGAATTTGAGATGTGGAATCAGGGCATCCATGCGCGTTCCGGCGTCGCATGTGCGGACTGCCACATGCCCTACAAGCGGGTCGGCGGATTCAAGATCAGCGACCATCACGTCCGCAGTCCGTTGCTGAACATCAACCGCGCGTGCCAGACGTGTCACAAGTGGTCGGAAGACGAACTCAAGGCGCGCGTGGAGACGATCCAGGAGCGGACCTTCCGGATGCGGAATCTCGCGATGGACGCCATCGTGGCGCTGATCGGCGACATCCGGTCTGCGCGGGAACGCGGCGTCGATTCCACGAGACTCGCAACTGCGCAGAACTACCAGCGCAAGGCACAGTTCTATCTGGACTTCGTCGAAGCGGAGAATTCCACCGGATTCCACGCGCCGCAAGAGGCGGCCCGGATCCTTGGAGAATCCATCAACTTCACGCGGCTTGGTCAGGTCGCGCTGCGCGATGCTCTTGCAGGTGCGATGACATTGAAGTAACTTGTCGACGGAGGGTTCCTATGTATACCACTGTCGACAGCTTTCTCACCGATTGGCGCCAAGAACGCCTCGGTACCCTGAAGATCCTGCGCAACGTGTCGGACAACGCCCTTTCGCAGCGTGTGGCACCCGACGGACGCTCGCTTGGGTTCCTCGCATGGCACATCGTCCTCACGTTGGGGGAGATGGGCGCCCGCGCAGGACTCACCTTCACCGCACCTCCCGAGGATGCCCCTCTTCCCGCCAGTGCCACCGAGATCGCCCGCACGTACGACCACGCGTCAGCCGCACTTGCGGACGCGGTCAAGACCCAGTGGTCCGATGCGTCGCTGTCCGAAGAAGTGAATATGTACGGCGAACAATGGAAACGCACCGCCGTTCTCCTCGCGCTTGTCCGACATCAGATCCATCACCGCGCGCAGATGACCGTTCTCATGCGCCAGGCCGGACTGAAAGTTCCCGGCCTCTACGGTCCTGCGAAGGAAGAATGGGCACAGATGGGAATGCCTCCGCAATCCTAACCTCCACAACGATCCACACCCCATGAAGCAGTCACTCGCTCTCGCATTCATCACGTTTCTTCTCGCGGTCCCATCGGCACAGGCGCAGGACCGTGGTCTTGGACTCGGTCTCGTCATCGGCAGCCCGACGGGCTTCAGCGCCAAGTACTGGGTCGGCCGGGAAGATGCCATGCAATTCGGCGTCGGCTGGGTGGCGTTGCGCAAAGAACAGGGCACGGCCGTTTCCTTCGACTACCTCTGGCATTCGATGCACGCCATCCGTTCATCCGAACGTCTTCCGCTCTTTTACGGTCTCGGCGCGCAGATCGTCGAATCATCCGTCGGCGTTCGCGGCGTCGGGGGCATCGCGTGGCTCTCGCGCAAAGCACCGGTCGATGTCTTCCTGCAGGTGGTGCCGATCCTTCAGTTCAACGAAAACAGCGGCTTCTATCTCGACGCCGCCATCGGCGTACGCTACTTCTTCTAGAATGTTCACCACAAAGACGGTTCGTGTTATTTCTTTTCAACACACTGCCGGACCGCCGATCGCCGAGGCTCCGCCGCCATTGGCCGATATTAACGCAACTTCGCCCCTTCCTCTGTGTATCTTGATGCAGAACATCACACGGAGGACCTTCATGTCTTATCCCCATAAACGTTCGTTCTGGTCGATCGCCATCGGCTTGTTCCTGCTCGTCGTCGGAAGCCTGATGCTCGCCGACAATCTTCACTTGGTCGAGGTCGGTTCGGTCTGGCGATTCTGGCCCATCATGTTCATCGCCGTCGGCATCGGCAAACTGTTTGATGAACGCAACTCCGAGTCGCGGCGAGACGGACTCTTCTGGCTTTTCCTCGGCTCCTGGTTTCTCGTTTCAGAGTTCGAGCTCTTCGGCCTGTCCTATGGAACCAGCTGGCCACTGCTGCTGATCGGCTGGGGCATCGCCATGGTCTTGCGATCCCTGAACATTCCACGCGA
>JBFYQI010000039.1:0-2875 GCA_041302875.1 Ignavibacteria bacterium | reverse complement strand
TGTGAATGAAGCCCTTGTTTTCCAGATAGATCCCGACGTGCGTGATCCGCTCCGGTTTGTCCGCCGTTGCCTTCTGACCGAAGAACAGCAGGTCTCCCATGCGGGCATGTTCAAAGTTCGCACCGACGTCGATATCTTCCCCATTGTGGATCTGCTGACTCGCGTCACGGCTCAATTCCAATCCATTCAGCCGATACACGGTTTTGGTGAATCCGGAACAATCCATACCCTTCGCGGATGTCCCTCCCCAAAGATATGGAACACCGAGATACATCTTCGCTGTCTTTGCAATGTTCTCACCCGTGAGGCGACGTGTCTTTTTCCACGACCCGTATTCCTCGACGAGCGATGAGGGAATGTATCCCGTCCGCCCATCTGCCAACGCCACCGCGGTCCATGCTCCGGACTGCGCTCCGGCTTTGAGGATACATCCGGCGACCACATCGCACACGGGAAGCGATGCGGCATCGGGTTGTTCTCGAACGACGCCGAAGTAATCGGTGACGATGACCTTCGTCGCCGCTGCCCACGCATCGACTTCCGTTTTCGTCATCGCTTGCACCGATGACCGGGGAAGCCATCCGAGATAGTGATCGGGCATCTGAATGTAGTAGTGGCCCGAGGCTGACTTTAGCAGCTTGACCGCCGTTCCCATGAGCACTTGCGTGGAGAGTTCCTCATCGTTATCCGGACGGCTGCGGACGTTCCCCACACTGAGAATCACGATCCCGTACAGCTTCTCCCCCAACGCCGTATCGGGGAGCATCCGGATGCTGTCGACCACCGCGGACGCCGTGGCCTTCTTCACGCCATCGATCAACGCCGCTTTCACCTCAGGATTGTCCAGCTCTCCTTTGAGGACGACGGCCGGTCCCTGCGTCGACCAGGCAACATCATACACCACGGTTCTGCGGTCGGGGGCGTAATTGTCCTTGACCGACTTGACAACGGCTTTGATCGCATCGTCTTGTGCCAATGCGGGAACGAGAAGGATGAGGACAGCCAGGGAGGCGCGAAACAAACGGCTGGAGGGGATCATGATCGCTCGACGGACAGTTGTGGACGTACGGACTGAGGGCTTTTTGGGCACCGCAGGAATGTACGTGGATTCCAGACTGCGTTCAACCGTCGGAAAAGGCGCGCTGTCGAAGCCATTCTGCGAGGTCGGACAGGCTTTCGTCGCTGATCGTATGCGGGATTTGGTACTCCTGGTAGGTGAACGATGCGCCGGCGGAGCGGAGCAATTCTTCCGAGCGTCTTCCCATCTCGACCGGTACGATCGGATCTTCTGTTCCATGCGCGACGAAGAATTCCGTCCGTCCGAGGTCCTTCCATCGATACGGGAGCGGCGTTCCTTCCGGCACGTAGCCGCTATGCGCCACCACGCCCCGAATGCGCTCCGGATGCGTCAACGCCACCGCGAACGACATCATCGCCCCCATGCTGAAGCCGAGAAGAAACGTGCGGTCCGGGTCAACCGGGAGTTCTCGCTGGATGGAATCGATCGTCTCGAGGAGAAGCTGATGGCTTTCCACAAGGTGATCGACGTTCGGCTTTCCGATCTCGAACAGATCGTACCACGTATAGCCGCCGTACGAGAACTTGCGCGGAGCGCGAATACTCACGACCTGAAATCGCGGATCGAGATACGGTGTCAATCCAAGAAGATCGTTCTCATCGCTCCCTCTGCCATGAAGCAATACAAGCAGCGGCGCAGGGGACGGCGCAGAAGCATCACGCGGCGCTATTCGGTGGAAGAGAGAGGGCATGGGGTAGTTGGGGATTGGGAATTGCGGATTGCGGATTGCGGATTGGGGATTTCGGATTGGGGGTTGCTTCTAGCGCCGGCTCAATCAAGTCGTCTTGTGTTCAAGGGGCGGTCATCCTGAGCTTGCCTGCCCCGTGAATGAGGCGAACGGGGCCTGCCCCGCGATTGAAGATCTACCCGGCAGGCGGGGTCGAAGGATGTCATCCTGAGCTTGCCTGCCCCGCGATTGAAGATCTACCCGGCAGGCGGGGTCGAAGGATGTCATCCTGAGCTTGTCGAAGGATGTCATCCTGAGCTTGTCGAAGGATGTCATCCTGAGCTTGTCGAAGGATGTCATCCTGAGCTTGTCGAAGGATGACCGAGAATCAAGAGTCGGTCTTCGACCCCGCACAAAGCGCAGGGGCAGGTCCCAAAGGGACGGCTTCGCCGCACGCGCAGACCGACGTTCCCAAGAGACACAAGACGACTTACTGGAAGCAGCACTAGCAATACTCGTCGTAAGCAGCTTTCAGCTCCTTGACCACCTGGTCGACCGTGTGACCTTCGATTTGATGCCGGTGGATCATGTGGACGAACTTGCCGTCTTTCATGAAGGCGAACGAAGGGGACGATGGCGGTTGATTCGTGAAGTGTTCGCGGGCGCGGGCGGTGGCTTCGCGGTCCGTGCTCGCAAAGATGGTCGCCATCGCATCGGGTTGCTTGGGATGGGACAGCGATTTCGCCAGCGCGGGCCGAGCGGTCCCTCCTGCGCATCCGCAGGTGGAGTTCACCACGACCAGCATCGTTCCCTTTTGCTGATCGAATGCTTGATCCACATCGGCAGGCGTACGCAGTTCCTTCACGCCGAGTTTCGTTACTTCTTCCTTCATCTGTTGAATCAGAATATCGTACATGGAATACCTCCATAGCGGTTTACTGATGCATTTCTATAAGTACTGGCGCGGTCACGCTTCAACTTCGCTCAGCATGACCGCCCTTCCATGCCCTTCAAAACGCTCAGGAGGAGGATTTTGTTCCAGTCGTTGGCGGGGGCGGCTTGAAGCCGCGGTATGTGTCGTACCGCGAATCATAGAACAACAGATGATGGTCTTTGTCGCGGAGCGTTCC